>CAKKQI010000035.1 GCA_919901895.1 Candidatus Brocadiaceae bacterium
ATACTTTCTTTCAAAGAAACTATTCGCCCCAACTTTGGATTTGTTATCTTGATACCTCTTTAAATTTACTCCCTGCCCCATTAAACCAATCCGCTCCGGATAAAGAAAGGAACGGGATGAAGCAAAAACAAAAACCATTTCGTTTAACCCTGATTTTTTCCTATCTATTTTCGAGCCTGCTATTTTTCTCCTTTATTTCTTTTAACCTTTTTTTGCTGGAAGCCACCGGCCAGGAATTAGCCCAGCCGGCTCCGCCGCCCCCCAATCCGGCCCTCCTCAAGGACCTGGAGAAATTCATCAAGACAGACGGCTTCCGGCGGCCCTATGAAGCCGAAGGGCAAATCTTCCAAATCTCCAACGAAATCTTTCCGAATCTGACGGTGGAATCCTCCGAACCCATCCGCCTGATTGCCGAGACCGTCACCAATACCATTTCGTTTCACCTCGCCCCGATGACCACGACACGCGGCGAACAAACAACACTCACCATTTCCGGATTAGACCCGTTCTGGTCCGGTCAGGCCGGTCCGATTCCGCTCTTCCGTCACGAAAACGGCGTTTTCCAATCTGAATTTACCGTCGATTCCGAAGGGCAATCCGGCTGGGCCCAAAATATAAAAGCCCCGACTCATATTTATATCTTACCGCACCGGCACACCAAATATATCTACCAGGATACGGTCTTAACCGAAGACCTGACCGAAGGCGTTGTCATCGCGGCGGATAATATCACGCTGGACGGCAATGGCCATAAAATTACCGGACCGGGTTCCGGTTTCGGCATTTATCTGGCTAACCGCACCGGTGTCACTGTCCGCCGGTGCCAGGTTCAAAATTTCACCTACGGTCTTTATCTGGCTAACAGCAATAATAATTCCTTTGCCCAGACCACGCTCAGCCATACTCTGGTCGGTCTGGTGCTTGACTTCAATTCCAATGCTAACAATCTGAACGAGAACCTCGCCCAATCAAACACCAACGCGGGCTTCTACCTCTATGGCAGCTTTGATAACATTCTCGCGAATAATACCGCCACGGCGAATGGCGTCGGGGTGGTCATTGACAGATCTTCCCGCAACACGCTTACCAATAATCTCCTGGACTCAAATACGTGGGCAGGTGGTTATCTCTCTGAGGCCTCGGCCAATACTTTAACCGACAACACCGCCGGTGCCAATAACTACACCGGTCTCTATCTCTATAGCGCGACTAATAACAATCTCACCGGGAATACGGCCAACGCC
>CAKKQI010000036.1 GCA_919901895.1 Candidatus Brocadiaceae bacterium
GTACATTAAAAAAATTGTTAATGCTTTTAATATCGCCACCTTTGAAAAAGAAGGATATGAGGCGGATGATCTTATCGGGACGATTGTAAAAAAAATAAGTTCTCCGGATATTCAAACGGTAATTATTACCGGTGATAAAGATATGATGCAACTTGTTTCGGAACGGGTTGTTTTATTAGATACGATGAAAAATAAAACCACCGGTCCCGGCGAGGTAATGGAACGTTTCGGCATTACCCCGGGGCAATTGCCTGATATTTTCGGTTTAATGGGCGATAAAGCCGATAATGTTCCGGGCGTCCTGGGTATCGGCGAAAAGACAGCCGTTGCCCTGATCAAGCAATTTAGTTCCATTGAAAATCTGTTTAAAAATATTACGTCCGTAAAAACTGAAAAACTCAGAAACACACTGCTTAAATTTAAAAAAGAAGCTGAAATGAGTAAAAAACTATGTACGATTGATACCGATGCGCCGGTCGCCGGCCCCGATAAAATCTGGACAGGCGGTTTGGATGATTTTAAAACCAGGGAATCAGACCTTGAAAAATTAAGAAATATTTTCAAGGAATTAGAATTTAGTAAATTCACTAAAGAACTGACACCGCAAAAGAAAATATCATACGAGCAGTATCAATTGATTGCAACACCGGAAGCATTGCAAAAATTGACGAATAATTTGAAGCAGGTTAAAGAATTCGCGGTTGATCTGGAGACGACCGGGTTGAACCCGTTACTGGCCGAAATAGTCGGGGTGGCGGTTGCTTACGAGGAGCATCAGGCATTTTATATTCCGGTCGCCCATTGTTACGAGGGGGCGCCGATTCAACTGCCGCGTCAGCTTGTTCTTGAAGAACTCCGGGAAGCGCTGGAAAATGACCGGATAAAAAAAATCGGCCAGAATATCAAATTTGACCTGATGATTCTAAAGCGTTACGGGATTAATCTCAACGGGGTGTTTGAGGACGTGATGCTGGCTTCCTATCTTTTAAACCCGCTTAAGCGGAACCATAATTTGGAAGAAATCGCCCGTGATTACCTGGGTCACCAGATAATTACCTATGAAGATGTGACGGGTACCGGGCGTAAGCAAATCGGGTTTGACCAGGTGCCGGTAGAACAGGCCAAAGTTTATTCGGCTGAAGATGCTGATGCGGCGTTTCTTTTGCATAATATTTTAAAACCACGCTTGGTGAAGGAAAAATTGATGGATCTTTTTGAGCAGATTGAAATGCCGTTGGTTCGGGTCCTGGCCGATATGGAAATGAGCGGTATAAAAATAGATAAAGATTTTTTGCGGGGACTTTCGGATGAATTTTCCGAGCGGCTGAAAATAACCAGGCAGAAAATTTATGAATTATCTGAAGGAGAATTCAACATTGATTCTCCGAAGCAACTGCAGGTGATTTTATTTGAGCGGCTTAAACTGCCGGTTCAGAAACGCACCAAAACCGGTTTTTCCACGGATAGCGACGTGCTGGCGGTCCTGGCGCCAATACACGAACTGCCGGCTTTGATTCTGGAATACCGCAGTCTGGCAAAATTAAAAAGTACTTATACGGATGGTTTTCTTGAGCTAATTAATCCGCAAACCGGCCGGGTTCATACTTCTTATAACCAGTCTATTACCGCTACCGGTCGTTTGAGCAGTAAAGAACCGAATTTACAAAACATTCCCATCCGGACCGATGACGGCAAAAAAATAAGACGGGCTTTTATTCCGGAGCCGGGTTCTATTTTTATTTCCGCCGATTATTCCCAGATTGAATTACGGATTTTAGCCCATTTGAGCGGAGATGATGTTTTAGTTAATGCTTTTAAAAAAGGCGAGGATGTCCATATTCATACCGCGATGGAAATTTTTAACGTTTCGGCTGATCTGGTCACGACTGAGATGCGCCGGTTGGCGAAGACGATAAATTTCGGGATTATTTACGGAATGAGCGCCCACGGTTTGTCCCAGGAATTAAAAATAAATTATGAAGTGGCCCAGGAATATATTGACCATTATTTCCAGAAGTATCAGGGGGTCCGGTCGTATCTTGAAGGAGTGATTGAAGAGTCGCATCGGCAAGGGGTGGTTCGGACGCTTTTTGACCGGCCCAGGCCGTTGCCCGATATTAACAGTCCTAACATAAACAGCAGGAACTTTGCCGAACGGACGGCCGTTAATTCGCCGATCCAGGGTACGGCCGCGGATATTATGAAAATTGCCATGATTAAAATTTATCAGGCCTTAAATGAGGCGCACTTGAAGACAAAAATGATTTTGCAGGTTCATGATGAACTTGTTTTTGAGGTGCCGCCGAAGGAAGAAAAACAAATTCTTCATCTGGTGAAAAAAGAGATGGAAGGCTGCGTCAAATTAAAAGTGCCTTTAAAGATTGATCTGGGGCGGGGATTAAACTGGGCGGAAATGGAACCGGTTAAGTTAGAAAGTGTTTAACTCTTTTCTCCTCTCAAAACTTTTAATAGTAAATAAGCAAATCGGCCCAGCATTATTAAGATATAAATAATCAGGCAGAGTGGGGGAAGCAGATAGCCATACCGGACATAAATAGTTAAATAACGACGGGGTGTTACGCTGGTGCGTAATACTCCTGAATTAAGAAAATCCAGACTGCTTTGAATCCGGCCGTAGGGGTCAACCACCATAGAAATACCTACGGAGGCCGAACGGGCTAATGGTCTTCTGGTTTCTACCGCCCGGTAAGGAACCATACTGGCGTGCAGTTCGTGTTCCAGCCGGCCCCAGTTTTTTGCTTCGTTGGTAGGAACCACCAGAAATTTTGCTCCGGCCTGGACAGTCTCCCGGGCCAACGTCGTATAGCCGACTTCATAACAGGTTAAAATGCCAATATTTCCGAAATCTGTTTCAAAAATACCGGTTTGGGTGCCCGGTTTAATAAAAGCGGTTTCTATGAACTGGACCAGAAATCGTTTGGCATAATGACCAAGCATCCGGCCATCCGGTGTAAAAATTATTACCAGATTTTGATAAGTATGCCGTTCGGGTTCTTCTTCCGACCCCACAATCAGATAAATTTTTTGATTTTTAGCCAGCGTTTCTAATCGGACGCGAGTTTCGGAATTACTTAACGCATTCTTGATGGCTACCTCCGGCCAGATAACCACCAGCGGGGCTTCACCCCTGAGCGTCTGGTTGGTTTTTTCAATACACCGCTCCAGCGCATCAAAACCCATTTCTTCCTGGAATACGGCTACTTCCACTTGATGTTTGTCCCGTTTTAGAGGGATTGATTCTACATAATTTAATTTGGTTAAACCGTAAAATAATAAAAATCCAAAAATAATCAATGCACTTAGCGGGCTCCAGAGATTGAATCTTTGCCGTCGTAGTTTTTCCATCATAAACCAGGTTAATAAGGCGTTAACAGTGATAATGATACCAGAAAGTCCGTAAACACCGACCGTATCGCAGATCTGGATCAGAGCCAGGTGATTATGCTGGGAGTAACCCAGACTTAACCAGGAGAATTTTAAAAAATAGCATTCGGATCGGAAATATTCAAGGCCGGTCCAGAAAATCGGAGTTAGGATTAAAGCGCGTTTGAGTCCGAAACTTTTGGCGATGAGCCAGATGGATGCTCCGAAGAGAATCAAGTAAAAAGAAAGGATATTAGCCAAAAGCAGTCCGACCGTGACGCTGAAGATAGGCCAGAAAAAATGTAAGGCAAGAGAGTAAAAAATAACGCCGGTAACAGCGCCGAGTCCGATAACAGTTTTCAAATTAGGCGCGCTTAAGATGGCGACCAGCAGCGGCACGAGAGCCAGCCAGGCCAGAATTCCGTAATTGAAGGGCTGGAAAGAAAGAATTAATCCTAAAGCCGAAAGTCCGGCTAAAATAAACCGGAACCAGTTAGTCCGGTAAAGTAAATGAGCTAACCGGACTGTTATTCCCGGTGGTGCTTTACCGGGCAGTTCATCAGGTGATGCAGTTTTATCAATGGGATTATCTTTTTCAGCCATAGTATGTATCATAAAGGTAAAAATATTTTTTGTCAACTTTTTAAGTTGACAGATTAGGGAAATAATTTTATAATAATTTAAAACTAACCGGATGTTTAGTTTATTAATAAGGAAGCAATATGACCAATAAAAAAAGCAAGAGAAAAAAAACAGGTCCTTCAGGTAAAAAACATGCTCTAGCCGGACGAGTTTTCAGCGGTAAGGAAAAAATTTATCAGGCCCGCGGTATAAGCAATGAAGATTTTTCCGGACGGAAAGTTTTTCTGACCGAATGGACGCCTTCTCTGGAATACAAGTGGGATGCCGGGGTGGCTATCAGCCGTTATTTAAACGGGTTAAAAAAGGGTGTTTTATTAGGTCGGCGCTGCCGCCATTGCAGCCGGATTATGGTTCCGCCCCGGATGTTTTGCGAATGGTGTTTCCAGCCAACCAGTGAATGGATTTCTCTGGCCGATACCGGAACCGTTATGACTTTTTCCGTTTCTTATGTCGCCTGGAATATGGTCAGATTAAAAGAGCCGCTGGTGCCGGCGGTGATTGAAATAGACGGGGCTTCCAAGGATGTCGGTATCCTTCATCTGCTCAGTGAAATAGACCCAAAAAAAATTAAGGTCGGAATGCGCGTGCGGGCGGTTTGGAAGCCGGCCGAAGAACGTCAGGGGGCAATTACCGATATCAAATATTTTAAACCGTTATGAACCACTGATAGAAAGGTATTTTAATGTTAGAAAAAAAATTTGTGGAACAGGCTTTTACCCGATGGAGCGGCAATATTCCGGTTTCTTATCTTTATACCAGTGGGATTGCGGGCGAACATTTTTTTACCGAACTTAAGAATAAAGGAAGAATTCTCGGAACAGTTTGCCCTAAATGCCGGTTAATTTATCTTCCGCCCCGTCTTTTCTGTGAACGTTGTTTTAAAAAATTGGAAAATTGGAAGGCGGTTTCTCGGAAAGGGACGGTGCTAACCTACACGATTGCCTATCATAATTCAAAGGGTGAGCCATTGGTTCAGCCGGTGATCCTGGCGCTTGTTGGTTTTAAAGAGGTCACCGGCGGTTTGATTCATAAAATAGAT
>CAKKQI010000037.1 GCA_919901895.1 Candidatus Brocadiaceae bacterium
AGGCCCGCCGTCCGTTATTCATAATACAGGAAATTAAAACTTTGTTCTCGCCGGCCGGACCAATCGCTAAAAAAACCGCCCCTTCCCCGTGTCTGGACAATATTTTTTGTTTGGTTTGATGAAGCCCCAATCCCCAGTAATCATTCGCCTCTTCAAATTCAATCCGGTCGTTACTAATAATCAGATTAACCGGCCTGTCCGCGCTGCCTTTAATAATCAGGGCATCAAATCCGCATTTTTTGAAGCGGTAACCCCATTTTTCACCGGAGTTGGATTCAAAAATGGTGCCGGTCAGCGGTGATTTAGTGGTCAAACTGAACCGTCCGGAAGTAGGAGAGGTGGTGGCGGTCAGTGGTCCGGTGGTGAAGATTAAAAGATTATCCGGATCAAACGGTTTAATTTTCGGCAGTACGCGGTCATACAGAATCCGAGCGCCTAACCCGCGTCCGCCCAGATATATTTTTGCCTGCGCCCGATCAAGCGGAATAAATTTAACCTGCCGGACCGATAAATCTACTTCAATAATTTGTCCCATCCAGCCATAGAGCATATAGTTACTGATAAGGTTAAAGGTTTAAGGTTCAAGAAGGTAGGCAACAAACTTTATGTTAGTTGACAACCAATATCAACCCCGAATGCTTTCGTGGTTGTCTACCCAATTCACCCCCCCCCCGATCGGAGGAAAAAGCGCCAACGTATCATTATTTTTAAAAACGTAATCCGGTGTCTGATGAATCCCGTTAACCAGCATCAATAGTTTAAGCCCTTCCGGAAATTTAAAATCAGTGATAATATCTTGAACAGTGGTATCCGGCAAAACATCCCGTCCGATTTCCGCCTGATTAGCGGTATAATTCAACAGGTAACTGTTAATCTTAATGGTAATGTGCATATTTTAGCTCCGCCGGGGCGGGGCAAGACTAAAAAGAAGAATATCATAAGCACGCAGGAAAATCCAGAAAAAAATACCCGGCTGTCCGCCCGGGGACGAAAAGTGTACCGCTTGTTTTGGGCTGTCCCGCCTTGGCGGGATTACCCACGCTAAAGCGTGGCACCCAGATCCAAAAACGGAGATGTATTTTAGAACGGGTTTGCCCCAGGCAGGCATAACTTGACATTGTGAAAGTAGATTGTATAATATTCCGTTAATCATTAAAAAACACTATCATGCCTACTGAAAAAAAAATCTTCGGCACCGATGGGATTAGAGATACGGCCAACCGGGGATGCCTCACCCCGGAGTTCCTTTTAAAATTGGGACGCGTCCTGGGAACTTTTTTAAACAAAAACCCGGCGTCATTCCAAACCGGCCTCGCTCGCCTCGCCCCCGATGTTACATCGGGACGAGTCGGCCGACACGTAAAACAGACCGGTCGGATACGTGGATTAAAACCAACGGTAATTATCGGCCGTGACCAACGTATCTCCGGACAAATGATTGGAAATGCCCTCAGCGCCGGTATCCTGGCCGCCGGAATTGATGTCGTTAATGCCGGAGTAATTTCTACCCCCGGCCTGGCTTATTTGACCCGCTCTGCCCACTATTCCCTCGGGGTAATGATATCCGCCTCTCATAACCCGGCTGAAGATAACGGAATCAAATTGCTTTCCCCCGAAGGGCTAAAAATACCGGATGCTCTGGAACTGAAAATAGAAAAAGAACTTACCCGTTCAAATTTTAAACCGCTCTGTTCCAGCGGCGATTCCATCGGCACGGTTTGTCAACGACCGCAAGAAGTGGAAACATATATCAAGACAATCATTAAAAATGTAACCGGGCAAAAATTTTCACTTAAAGGATTTAAAATTGTTTTAGACTGCTCCAACGGAGCGACTTCTGATATCGCCCCGAAAGTTTTTACCCGATTAGGCGCCCGGGTCATCACGTTAAATAATAAACCGGACGGACAAAATATTAACCGGAATTGCGGCTCTCTTTATCCGGCGGTAACCGCCCGGGCGGTCATCCGGCATAAAGCTCACATCGGATTTTCTTTTGACGGAGATGGCGACCGGGT
>CAKKQI010000038.1 GCA_919901895.1 Candidatus Brocadiaceae bacterium
GGCATAACCGATGCCGCCATGAATGCCAACCGGTTTACCGGGGAAAACGTCAATTGCCCCCTGGAATCCCAAGCCCCCGCCGACGCTGGAAAGGTTGACTCCGCCTATACCTAATTTGATATTCCAGTTGCTGTTTTCCAGGCAATAGCCATTGAAATAACCCTTGAACCAACTCATTCGTTCGTTTTTTTCCTGATTAGAAACGTCTTCAATGTATTTGGTATAAGACAATTCAAAGGTAGTGCCTGAGGGAAATCTGAATTCATTATTAAGATGGTAGGCCCAGAGGTTATGGTTAATTCTGAGATAATAACCCTGAAAGGTTGATGCCGAGCGAACGGTTGACCGCTCGGCATATTGCCAATACATTGAGTCGTTATGATAATAAGGATATTTAAGATAATTAAGGTCGTCGGCAAAAACCAGATCAAATATAAAATCGAAAATAAACCAGTTGTTATTTTCGTCATCTTCTTCATATTTCTGCCACGGCGGATAGTAATCAGGGATAGGACTTTCTCGTTTCTGCCGGCTTAAATCCCATTGTTCTTTATCTTTTTTGTCTTTTTTCGTTGCTTTATCTTTTTCTTTAGACGATTCTTTAAATATTTTTAAGCGGCTTTTAGAAGTTTTTTCTTTTTGGGGCTTGTTTGAATCCGGTTTTCTGGGTTCTTCTTTATCTTTTTTCTCTTTTTCGTCTTCCTTTTCCTTCTCCTTTTCTTCTTTCTTTTCTTTATCGTGTTCTGATTTGCCGGCAGATTCCGGTGTTTTATCTTTAGCCCACAGTTCAACCCGGTTCAATGACGTTAAGAATAAGGTGATTATCAAGATAAGAGATACTTTGAAAGAGAATGACATAATTGTTAGTTTCTTTCTTTCGGATTAATTTATCCCGGATACGGTCATTTCCTTAATTACGTCACCGCAGCGGTTGCAGAGAGTGGGTAATTCTTTATTTTTCCCCACGCTTTCGCGGTAGTTCCAGCAGCGTTCGCATTTTTGATGTTTACTCTGGGCAACGGAAATAAACAGTTCCGGTATTTCCTGTCCGGCGACGGCATTGGCCGGTTTCTGGTCAAGCAGTTTGACATCCGAAACGATAAAAATCATTGGCAAATCCAGTTGATATTGTTTTAAAAAGTCGGTTAGTTCCTTATTTTCGGTGAAAAGGGTTACTTCTGATTCCAGGGCGCTGCCGATGGTTTTAGATTTTCTAAGTTTTTCCAGTTCGCGGGCCACGTCCAGCCGGATGCGGATTAACTTCTGCCATTTGGTTTCCAGTTCATCAGACGTATAATTCCGGTTGATTTGAGGCCACTCGCTTAAATGGACACTTTGCGGTGAGCCCTTCGGTAAGGCTTCGGCAGGCTCAGCCCCCGAGCTTGCCGAGTGGTTCAGGGCAGTGATCTCAGGGCCGAACTGCTCAGCCGGACCGCTCAGGGCCGAACTGCCAGATGAACCGCTGGCCGTTTCCTTTTCACCAGGGATAAATTTCCAGATTTCTTCAGCCGTATGAACCAGAATCGGAGCAACTAATTTAGTCAGGTTGACTAAAATTTCAGACATAACCGTTTGGGCGGACCGGCGGGCTTTAGAATTTTTGGCAAAGGTGTAAACCCGGTCTTTTAGGATATCCAGATAAAAAGAACTCATCTCAACGACGCAGAATTCATAGAAAAGCCGGAACGCCTTGTAAAATTCAAAGTCTTCATAAGCCCGGGTAGTTTTATCAATCAAACGATGAAGTTTATTTAACGCCCACTGATCTATTTCCCAGAGGTGTTCGTAGGGAACCGTATCAGTTTTGTGGTTGAAATCATAAAGGTTTCCCATCAGGTAACGAAAGGTGTTCCTGATTTTGCGGTAAGGGTCGCTTTTTTCTTCAATGATTTTCAAGGAAACCGGAATATCGTCTGTAAAATTAATGGAAGAAATCCA
>CAKKQI010000039.1 GCA_919901895.1 Candidatus Brocadiaceae bacterium
AACGCTGGGGTTCTGAAGGCGGGCGGGTCTATGCGACCGCCATTAATGTATTAACTTTAGAGATTTATTATCGCTATCCCAGTGTTTTTGCTAAGTAAAGGGACCGGGGAACCGGGAAATATCTATTTCTTTTAGTTGAGAGGACAGATTAGAATGGCACATAGTTAAGGGGTAACCATCCCCTTATTGTCATTCTGAGCGGAGCGAAGAATCTCATTACGAGCACAAAAAGAGACCCTTCACTTCGTTCAGAGTGACACATTAGGGCTCTTAACTATGTGCCATTCAGGACAAATTAATAATATCATAAGAATTAAAGAGTGGAAAAATGAAAATATTAAAATATAATATTACAACCATTTCAGTCTTAGTGATTGCGTTGATATTTCAGATTTTATTCCAACCAATAAAATTACTGGCTCAGGCAACCTCTTTTGATGAAGTAACCTGGACTGAAGACAAAGGTAAAACATATAGCTCTGATACCGGTATTATTACTAATGAATACTATGATGGGTTAGAACTAAAAACAAAAGATGGCGCTGTTCGGATAATTAAATACGAACAGATTCAGAATCCGATTAAATACGAACGGACTGGAGGCATAAAGGGTGAAATTATAAATGACTTTCGTAAGATTAATGAGGCTCAGGCGAAAGGTGATTTTAAACAGTCCCTGGACTTATGTAATAAAATTATTGCCATACCTCAGCTGAGGCTTATTTTTAAACAAACGGCTCTGTATCATCTTGCCTTAAGTTATCAAAATATCAATCAATTTGATAAGGCAACGCAGGCCTATGATGAGTTAATTAAAGCATTTCCAACCGGCCGTTATATCCGCCAGGTCTATTTAAATAAAAGCGAATGCATCTTACTGGTAAAAAATTTGCAGGCAGCGTTAGATGTTTTAGACGAGGCTAAAATAGAACTTTCTAAGTTAGATAATATCGAGAAAAAATTCATGTTTGAAATTGATTTACGAAAGGCCATGCTGTTTGAAAATAATGGTAAACTGGATTCTGCTAACGCAAGTTATAATAACCTTATTAGCAAAGCGACAACAGAACTTCCTATTTTGGCCCGGGCTAGGATTGGCAAAGGCCGCATCGCCTTAAAGAACAAGAATTATCCTGAGGCCGAAAGGGTATTTACCACAGTTATTGATATGGAAAGATCTGATGAGGTCTTATCAATAGCTGCGGCCTATAATGGCCGGGCCGAGTGCACTCTGGCCGCTTCGCCGAGCCCGACTCCTGAAATTTATAAGAATGCTTTACTCGATTACCTGCGTTCCGAACTTCTTTATCCGGCGCCTGAAGGAGAATCTACTTTAGAAGAAGAAAATGCGACTTATAATGCAGGCTTATGCTGGGATAAATTAGCCCAATCTTCATCTGATCAGAAGAAAAAACAATATTTTAATAACAACGCCAAGGTGCTTTACGAGAAATTAGTCCAAAGATTTCCTTCTTCTCCATTAGTTTCTCTGGCCCAAAAGCGATTGAATGAATTATCTAAATAAAGATAAATCTGTGAATTGAGATTGGATTATGACCAAGGTTTTTTTGACAATCGTTGCCGGGGTCCATCCCAAAAGGTATGAATTAAATGCCGGCCTGATTACTATTGGCAGTGGTGCTGGAAATTCCATTAATTTGCCCGTATCATCAACTGCTCAAACATACTGCAGTATTAAACGATTGGACCGCAGTAAGTACCTGGTCGAAGACAGCCATAAGCAGGGGAATATCTGTGTTAATGGCATAAAAACTTTATCTCAACATCTTGTTTCAGGCGATCTGATGCAAATTGGTTCTGTCGTTATGAAATATGAAATCACCGAAGATGAGCCGATTAGTAAAATTGTTGCCGGGACGAAAAGCAGTCCGGTGGGGCAGCCCTTACCATCAAGTGTGCCTACCCAGGCTACCGAGAGGAGAACAGCTACAATACCAAGGAGAACAACCTCAATGGCAACCGATTCTCCAACTATTGAGAAGAGAACAGCTATAATACCAAGGAGAACAACCCCAATGGCAACCGATTCTCCAACTATTGAGAAGAGAACAGCTGCAATACCAAGGAGAGCAACCGCAATAGCAACCGGTTCTCCCAAAAAAAGCATGGATAAAAAGCAAATTATAACTTTTGCTATCGCCGCAGGTGTTATCGCCGTTATCCTAATAGTTATTTTTGTGATAAAAGGGACATCGGGGCCATCCCAGGAGGAATTAACTCAAGAATTAACGAAAATTCTCCAAAAGGCAGATGGGTTAAGTAAAAAGAACGAAATAATTGAAGCTGATGACCTTTTGGCAAAGACAATAGAAAATCCCAGGTATGCAAATGCTGATGCCTTGGCCGATATAAAAAACTATCTTAAATCTATTCAGGATCGGGCTGGAAGTGAGAGAAAAGCATTAACAGAAGTGACTCAATTCAAAGAAAAATTTGACAAAGTCAACGTCGCTGAGATTCCACTGAAGGAAACAGAGCAATTACTTGATGAGTGTAAGTCACTGATCGGAAAGTATTCCTATTCTAACCAGGGGCCGGAATTACAGCAAATGAAAGCGGAATTAGAAAAATCTGTTGCTGATAAAACCGTGAATACCGGAACGGATGAACTTGCAAAAATACAGAAGGAGGTTGCTCGGTTATTAGGCGCGGGTGAAAATAACTATAGCGCTGCGATATCATTTTTAGATAATTCTAAAGCGAAACATGCCGAGAATATGTTTCTTGGCATGGGGATTAAGAAGGAATTAAATAGCGTTAATATTAAAGCTAAATCAGAATTTAACCAAAAAATTAAAGATAAAGTGGCTCAGTTAAAAAAAGATAATAAATCAGTCGATGCCAATAATATATTAAAGGAAGCCCTGCCTCGTTTTAAGGGCGCCGATTGTTATAAAGATATTGAACAGCTTCAATAACAAGTAAATAAGTAATAAAAAGCGAGTATAAAAGAAAGTGTTTATTATATGTTAAAAAAATGCTTGTATGCTTTTAGCCTGTTGCCAATTCTATTAATTGCACTTCCGGCCCAAGGACAGGCGAAACGAATGGATAAAATAACCATCAAAAATGCAGACAAGATTGAGGACGTGGAGGGACAGATTGTTAAAGACGATGAAACAGGTGTTTCTTATCATCCCGCATCGGCTCTGACTAAAACGGAAGATAAATCATTAGCAGATGTGATATCAATCCGTTTTTATGATACACCGCAAGGACTTCAAGATGCGGAAAACGAAAGAGGTTCTGGTAATTATGAACAGGCCCTGACACTTTTTGAAGTAGTTATTACTGAAATTAAGGGTAGTAAAACTAAGTATCGTCCATTTCTTCTGCAATATGCCCTTTATGGGAAAGCCGCGACTAATGTCGCATTAGAAAGTTATTCGGAGGCGATTGCATCCTATCGGCAATTATTATCAGAGGTCCCCGCAACCAGGTTTAAGAAAGATGCTTATTTAGGCTGGTTAGATTGCGGTCGCGAGATGAAAGATATCCAGGTATTACAAGACCTGCTAACTGAGACGGAAAAAGACACATCTAATATCGCTAAAAATAGTAGTTTTAATGTCCGTTTATCTATGGCTGATCTGGAATTAAGTAATGGGGATCCCCAGGCCGCTCTTAAGACATATAAGCAGCTCTCCTCAAGCCGGGATAAAGATGTTGCAAATAAATCATGGCTGGGGCAAATAGCTTGCCTGGAACAATTAAAAGATAAAGCATCAATTGATTCGTTAATAAATACGATTAGTGTCAGTGGTGAGACCAGTCCATTTCTTCTTGTGGTTGTCTATACATCCCAGGGAGATACGCAATTTAAGGTCGCTTCAGAGAAAAAAGACGTATCAAAATACCATGACGCTTTGATCTTGTATCTCAAAGCAATATCATTAGGATTCCCGACCAAAGAAGTTGATGCTTATTATCAGCGGGCACTCTATAATGCGGCTGTTTGTTATCAAACGTTAGCCGGTCTGTTAAATAAACCAGGCCTAACCGATAAGTATAAAAAACAGGCTAAAGCGCTTTTTGATTTACTCATACTAGAGCATAAGGATTCTGAGTTAGCCAAGAAAGCCAGGGAGATGATGGAGAGCCCCAGTTATGGAAAATAATAATCCCGGTAAAATAAATCGGCCGGCTCCTAAAATAAACAGCCCGAAAAAACCGCCGGTGAGTATGAATAAAAAAACACATTTTGAACTAAAAAATAGGGTCAAGAACCCACCACCCCAGCCGATTGTTAATAAACCGATTGCCTATAATAGCATTATCGCGTATGTTGTTATCGGATTAATCCTTTTTGTCGCAGCAATTTTCTATTTGACCAGTATTGATAATCCTCCCAAAAGTAATAGCAAACAGAATAAAAGGCAACCGAAAGAACCTAAGAAAGAAGAACCTAATCAAGAGACCGGAGGAAATGAGGGGCGGGCTTTGACGCCACAAGAACAAAAACAAGTTCAGGAAGCGAGACAGGACATAAAAGATGTCGCTAAGGTTATTGATAAGTATAACGGGATGTCAAAAGAAGATATTACCGAGTCAGATAAAACAGAGATAAAAAATGCCAGCGAGAAAATGAACAGGGCCTTAGCTACGATTAGTGAAATTTCGGAACGGACCGGGACTCCGCTGACGGAAAGCACTAATAACAATAGGAAAAAGCTTACCGTGATGATGGTAGACTTGGAGATTCCGAGGTAAGGAATGGATAAATCAGAAAGAGAGGACTGTTTTTATGGCGACTAATCCCATCGGTAATAAACAAAATCAACCATCCCCAAAAACAAGCAGTAACGCCGGGCGGAGAATAAAACTTATTGTAATGTTTTTTACTTTTATCCCGCTGGTCGTCCTGACTGCTTTAATGTTTATATTGAGGGCGAATGATAAGCCATTAATTCTAGCCGCGATCGATTATGTTACCGGCAAAGGAGTTGGAGTAAAGGAAATTAACAAGGTCGATCAAGGAGTCCTTGACTTGCTTGACAAAACCGTTAATGAAATTACAAATGTCGGTAAAAAAATAGATGATTTCACCTCGGAGCTTCAAAGTATTAATGATATAAAAAAGATTGAAGAGTTTATTTCTACCGTGCGACTTGAAAAAAATAATGTGGTTAAAGCCCGTTCTCGTATCTTAGGTATAAAAAATGAATGTGAAGGACGCGAACTGGCTAACCTGAATATGGTTGATCTTGATACAGCGATTGAAAATTCTAAAATAAAGGAAACTAATTTAAGTAAAATAGAAGAGGCCGCCTATGCTAAAATGGATGAATTGCAAAAAAAAGGACGAGAAGACGAGGAGGTTATGATCTCGGTCAAGAATCCTGAGCCTAAGCAGGCAGAGCCTAACCAGGCAGAGATTAACATATCAATGAAATGGGATGCTTCAACCAAGACAACCGTTATCCAGATTAATGACCAAGTGGCTAATAATAAAGAGGAATTAGAGCGTTTATTAAGGGCCGCTCTTGGAGACTACCTGAAATCCGGAAAAGATGTTATTGCTGTTGTTAACGCAGATTCGGCCGTCCCGGATCAAGAAATAACTGATCTATCAACTATCTGTAAAAATGTTCAGATAGAAAAAATTAATTTTAGAAAGGAGAAAGGCGATGAATAGGAATGGGATAAACAAACGGAAAAAGGTAGTCGCGTTAGTAGGATTGGCGATGATCATGCTTATGTTTGTTATCAGCATCATGCCCTTGTTTGCTCAAGAAGAAGAAGGTGGTGAGGGTGATAAAGTTGCTTCTAAAGAAGGCAAGAAATCAATGTTTGAACTGTTTAAGGAAACCGGTCCCGTGGGTCTGATCATCCTGGCTTGTTCTATAACCGGGACAGCTTTGACCATTCAATATGCGGTTAATATGACCGAAGAAAAACTTTTCCCGCAACAACTGGTATCACAAACGGAAGAACTGCTCGCGGCCCAGGAAATAGACGAAGCCTATCAATTATGCAGCGCCAACAAAAACTATTTTTGTAATATTATGGCCGGCGCCTTAGAGAGGGCCTTCGGTGGTTACGAAGAAGTCCGGGCCGGTTTAGCCGAAACCTCCGCATCTGAAAAATTTAAATTGGATGCAAAAATTAATGTTCTTTCGTTGATCGGTAACCTGGGACCACTAATCGGATTGTTGGGTACGGTAACCGGAATGATCGCTTCATTCCAAGTTATTGCCACATTGAAGAATCCAACCCCGAAAGACCTTGCGACGGGCGTATATGAAGCGTTGGTTAACACCACGATGGGTCTTTTCGTTGCGATTGTCTTCTTAACGGCAACCTTTATTCTTAAAAATAAAGTATCCTCGTTAACTCTAAAGATTAATACTACGGCTACGGATATTGTCGCCAGAACAATTTCTCCGGAGGCTAAAAAAGCTGCCCAAGAAGCGCAATAAAACCAGGTAAGCGTTCACGGGGTGTCCAAAAACCCTGCCTGTCATTCTGAACGGAGCGAAGCGGAGTGAAGAATCTCATTTTATTGCGGTTCTGGGCAGAGATTCTTCGCCCTACGGGCTCAGAATGACACTTTTGGGTCACTCTGTGAACGCTTACAAAACCAGTTAGAGGGTAAATATTATGTCAAAATGGAATGTCAGATCAATTGCGGCTCAAGATACCATTCAGCCAAATCTTATCCCGATGGTTGATATTATGTTTCTTTTACTGCTTTTTCTGATGCTCGGTTCAGATATGGGGCAACGTGAATTGGAAGCGGTCATTTTACCAAAAGGAATTTATGTAAAAGAAGATAAAGCCCCCAAAGGTGTGGTGGAAGAACAGCGCACGACCATAAACGTTTATCATTTGCAGGATAGTGGAGTCGATTCGGTCCAGTGTGAGGTATATGCAAAACGTGAAACATGCCGTAATCCAAAGCACTGGAGAATTGCTGTCCGGGGTAAAGACTTTTTAGCTCCGGATGACAAAAAGTTTAAGGAGCTCTTAAAGGATGAAGCTGACATAGGCCGGAAAAAGAAAACGGATAAGGTTTCGGAACGAAAAATTATGCTTCGGGCTGATGGATCAGCGCCGTACAGTCTCGTGCAGGGGGTGATGCATTCCTGTGCCTTTGCCGGAATATATAAAATTGAGTGCGGGGCGGCTCGGGTCGTAGCCGAAAGTGCGGTTAAATAAAAATATTTTAGAAAGGAAGTTTTATGGCCGGTTCAACGAATGTCGGCGAAGGTTCAGACAATCCGGTTGACATTAATATCGTTCCCATGGTTGATGTGATTTTCTGTCTTTGCCTCTTTTTCATGTGCTCCTTCCACTTTAAACAACTGGAAGGGAAAATAGAATCATGGTTGCCAAAGGATAAAGGTGTTTTTGGCGATCCTGTTTCAAACCCGATCCTTGAGGAAATCCGTATCCGGATGATGTGGAACGCTAACAGTAGTAAAACGAATATCCAGGTTAATTCAAGATCGGTTAGCACCGATAACGAATTGACGGCGGTGTTGTTGGCAAATATCAATGATTATAAAAGATCCGGAAAAACAGATGTTCCGGCTATTATTGATGCTGAGGCGCCGGTGCCGTGGCAGAGTGTTGTTTCCGTAATGGATATTTGCAAAAATATCAACATAGAAAAAATAGAGTTTGCTTCTCCTATGCCGGTCATGGCTCCAAAGAAGCCGTAAAGGGAAGAGTCTATTATTTTAAAAAAACCCGAATCTCCAGTCGCTAAAGATAACCAATTACCTTTCTGGGCCACAGCCGGCTTCAGAAAACTTTTGCTGTTTGGGATATTAGGCGTAACCTTGATCGCCGTTGCTCTTCAACTTGCCCCGTTTTGGCTTTCACGCCCGGTTAAACCTTCTGAAGACGACAAGATCAGTGGCAGTATCATTGCAGAGTTTGACCCCAAAGAATCAATATCGTTTACTTCAAAAGCACCGCTCTTTCAGGGAATGTTACGTAATGTCAAGGACTACACGCCTCTTAATGAAGAAATATTCAATGAACAGGGATATCAAGAGGTGCTTGATTATCTTAAAACGGCTAAACCTGAAGACCTGAAACAAAGCGTTAAAGGAGTTAATTATAATAATTATTTTGCTGATACACAAAAACTCAGGGGGGAAGTGGTAACGATTATAGGGTTGATTATCCGGACCGGCCCGGTCCGCTTGCCTAAACCGGTTTCCGGGACTTCCGGGAATATAGAATTTATGTATCGGACCTATCTCGTTGATACCAGCGGTACCGAGGGATATGTTATTGATTTGGTCGAAAAACCTGGAAAATTTGAATTTAGAAAAGATGTCGTAAAGGTTAAGGGTATATTTTACAAAATGGTTACCTATGAAGGGAAAAAGGGTAACGAAAAAGAAGTCCCATTATCGATCGGGATTCGATTAGAACCTTTTATTAATGAATTTCAGGCAGCGAGGTCTTCAATGAAAGATGCTGTAACAATTATCGCCTTAATTATGGTCGCAATGTTTGTTTTAGGCTTTGGCGGTTATTTTATAATAAGATTGTTTTCCAATAGACTAATTAAATCTAAAAACAGCATCTCTAAAAAAGACACTTCATCAAAATAATTCACTCGGTAGCGTTATAATAAACCGACTACCGGAACCGACTGTGCTTTCAACCGTCACTTTGCCTTGATGTAGTTGGACAATATGTTTAACAATGGCTAAACCTAATCCCGTTCCACCCATTTCCCTGGAACGGGATTTATCGGCCCGGTAGAAGCGCTCAAAAATACGCGGTAAGTCTTCATCGGGTATGCCGATGCCGTTATCTTTAACCGATATTTGGATGGCGTCCGGCGGAGCGACAGCGGCGTCCCGCCCCAGGCGGGGCTGACCGGATACGTTAATCTCTATCCGTCCGTTCTGGGGTGTATATTTGATGGCGTTGTCCAGCAGGTTACCGATGGCTTTGGCCAGCATATCCGGGTCGGCCGGTATTTCCGGGCAATCCGTCTGTATCTTTTTTGTAATGGTATGCTGCTTTTGTTCTATGGCCGGTCTGAAATAGTCAATCACATCATCAATGACCTTCTCCGGTTTTATCGGTCTGATCCGGGTAATGCCTTCCCGTGATTCCAGCTGCGATAATTCCAGGAGGTCTTCTACCAAGTTAGTCAGTTGCCGGACATTTTTGTCTATGATATCCAGGAATTCCCGCGTTTTTTCCTTATCGCCGAGGTTATCCTCCCGGAGCGTTTCCACATACCCCTTGATAAATGTCAACGGGGTGCGTAATTCGTGTGAAACATTAGCCACAAAGTCCTTGCGTAATTGCTCGTATTTTACCGATTCGCTGATGTCATAGATGACCACCAGGAAACTGCCCGGTATCTCTTTTATCGGCAGGCAATAAATCCTCAGGGGTTTATTCGCCGGCGAGATCATATCTTGATGGGCCGGGGCCATTGAAGGATTGGCCAGATATTCCTTTACAAAACCGATAAGATAATTGTCGCGCACGGCTTCCCAGAGATATTTATCAGCGATTTGATTGACATCAACGGTAAAGAGGTGGCCGGCGGCGGTATTGGCGAAGATGATTTTCTGGTTGATGTCAATGGCAATCACGCCTTCGCGGACGCTTGAGAGGACGATATTAAGGGTTGCCTTTTCGCGGTTGATTTCCGAGAAACGTTTTTGGAGTTCATCTCCCATCAGGTTAATAGTCTGCGTCAATTTTCCGATTTCATCATTTGAGGTGAACTGAACCCTGGCGCTGAAGTCGCCGCGCGAGATTAATTCCGTCGTCCGGACCATCAAGTTGACCGGACGGACAATCTTCCGGATAACCCAGAAGCCCATCAAGACGGCAATAATAACTAAAACCAGGAAGATAACCCCGGCCGTTTGATAGGCCTGACGGGTGACGAGATTAATCTGGTGGAGTGGCAGAGCCACCCGGGGGTCATCCGAATTAAGCGGCTGAGCCAGATCTAACATATCCAGATGCTGGTTAATTTTTTCAAAATAGGTGTTGCTAAACAGGTTAATGCCAATAAGCGACAAGGTTATCAGGATGAGGTAAGTAAATAAGAGTTTAGCGAACAGGCTATTCTTAAACATCGGTTGGTTCCTTGAATTTATAGCCGACGCTCCGGACGGTTTCAATCAAATCTTTATATTTGCCGAGTTTTTTTCTCAGGGAGGTGATATGGACGTCAATAGTCCGGTCAATGACCATCGCGTCGTCGCCCCGGCCGGCGGTAATCAGGTCGTCCCGTGAAATCACCTTACCCGGGCGGTTGGCCAGGTACCAGAGCAGATTAAATTCGGTGTTGGTCAGGTCAATCATTTTATCTTTAAGCATTACGGTGCGTCCGGGATAATCTATAACGATATCGGATATTTTAAGTCTGGTTTTATTTTCTTGTTGTTCAAAGCGGCGCATCACCGCTTTGACGCGGGCAACCAATTCACGCGGGCTGAATGGCTTGGTGATATAATCATCGGCACCCAGTTCTAATCCGAGGACCTTATCGGTTTCCTGGGCGCGGGCGGTCAGCATTATTACCGGGACCGGCGCTGTCTCGGGCCTTGATTTAAGTTTCTTGCAGACATCCCAGCCGTCCATCTTGGGAAGCATGATATCGAGCAATATCAAATCCGGCTTGTGCTTCAGGGCGATATCCAAACCTTCGGCTCCGTTCTTGGCGCCGATGACCAGATATCCCTCTTTTGAAAGATGGTGGTCAATTAATTTTATCAGGTCTTTTTCGTCGTCTATAACCAGGATGGTTTTCATTTCCGTTTCTGTTCCTCGTGGTGATGTCTGACATCACGCCCCTGGACTATATAGATTACCTCTTCGGCGATATTGGTGGAATGGTCGCCGATTCTTTCCAGATTCCTGGCGATGAGTATCAGGCAGAGCGCCGGCTGAATTGCCTTGGGGTCCGATATCATATAGGTTAATAACTCCCTGAAAATCTGGTCTTTAAAGGCGTCCACCTTATCGTCCGAATTAAGCACCCTTTGCGCCTTTTCCACATCCTTGTGGATATAGGCATCCAAGCTTTCTCGCACCATCTGTTGGACAATATCCGCCATTATTGGGATATCCACCAGTGGCTTTAACTGCGGGTATTGTAGTAAAATGACGGTGTTCTGCCCAATATTAATCACCTGGTCGGCAATTCGTTCCAGGTCGCTGTTAATCTTGGAAGCCGTAATCAGAAACCGCAAGTCCGTCGCCACCGGCTGCATCCGGGCAATCAGCGTGACCACATCGTCGTCTATTTCTATCTGCAATTTATTAATTTCTTTCTCCTTCGGGTTAATGTTTTCAAGAACGGAATTGTTGCGGTCAATCAGTGATTTGACGGCAATGCGGATCATCTCTTCCACGATGCTGGCCATCCGGATAAGTTTTTCGTTAATCTTTGTGGTATCCTGGTCAAAATGTCGTTCCATATAGTTCACCTCCTCCGTAATTATTTTATAACTATGTACCTCAACTCTTTAGAGTTGAGGTAACTCAATTACCTAATCAAATTTTCTGAACGTCATCTTATTAAGAGATGAACTCTTGCGAAACGCCCCTTTTCTGTCATGCTGAACTTGTTTCAGCATCTACGTTAGACCCTGAAACGAGTTCTCCGAAGGAGTCCGTATGACTCTTCCGCCCGGCCATGCCGTTCGGACGGGTCGGAGTCCATCGGACAGGGTGATATTTTTGGATCGCCTTGTTTCCCGTTTCGCAAGAGTTCAGTAAGAGCCTATCCGAACCGACCGGTAATGTAATCCTCTGTTTTCTTATTCTGCGGTTTAGTAAATACTTGTGATGTTTCTCCGAATTCTATCTGTTCACCCAGTAGGAAAAACGAGGTGTAATCAGAAACACGCGCGGCCTGCTGCATATTATGCGTGACTATTATGATCGTATAATTCTTTTTAAGTTCACGAATTAATTCTTCAATCCGGTCAGTTGCCTGCGGGTCTAAAGTAGAACAGGGCTCGTCCATCAAAACGACTTCTGATTTGGCGGCAATCAGCCGGGCAATGCAAAGTCGTTGTTTCTGTTCCAGGGACAGGCCCAACGCCGGTTTGCGAAGTTTGTCTTTCAGTTCATCCCATAAAAGCACCGCCCGCAAACTTCGTTCCACCACCTGGTCGCAATAATTCTTATCGGAATCACATTGAGCGATCCCAGCCTTAAATAGTGAGTCCTTAGGGATAAGCGAAATCCCGACCTTTCGGGAATGAATCTTCTCGGCAAATATAATATTCTTGTAAATAGACAAGGGGAACGGGTTGGGCCTTTGGAATACCATTCCTACTTTCTTGCGCAATCTTACCAAATCGGTCTTCGGGTCAAGGATATTCTCATCGTCCACCAGAACCTGACCGGTCGTGCGCACGCCTTCGACCAAATCGTTCATCCGGTTCAAGACCCTGAGTAAGGTAGATTTTCCGCAACCAGACGGACCAATTATTGCGGTAATAACTTTCTCTTCAAAATCAATATTAACATTCTTGAGCGCCTGAAAATTACCATACCACAGATTTAGGTTTTCAATTAATATCTTTTTCATCTATCCGAATTTTCCCCTGATATAGCCGTCGGTTCGCTGGTCGGACGGCGCAGTAAATATTTTATCGGTCTGATCCAATTCAACCAATTCGCCGGACAGGAAAAATGCCGTCCGGTCAGCCACCCGGGCGGCTTGTTTGACATTGTTGGTTACCAGGACGATCGTGTAATCATTCTTTAATTGCAACATCGTTTCTTCCACCTTGGCGGTGGAAATCGGATCCAGTCCGGAACAAGGTTCATCAAAAAGAATAACTTCCGGTTCAACGGCCAGTGTCCGGGCAATACACAGCCGCTGTTGTTGCCCGCCGGACAACTTAAAGGCCGATTCATTAAGCCGGTCCTTTACTTCATCCCAGATATAAGCATGATTCAATGCCTTCTCAACAATTTCCTGAAGTTTCTGCTTATTCTTTATTCCATGCATCCGGGCGCCATACGCCACGTTGTCAAATATTGACAAGGGTAGAGGTAGCGGCAAAGCAAAGACCATCCCGACCTTTTGGCGTAGCAACTCAACATTCATATCCTTGATATTTGTTCCATCAAACTCAATTAGGCCGTCAATTTTCGAGGTTGGCTCAAGTTCATTCATCCGGTTAAGCGACCGCAGAAATGAGGTCTTGCCGCTGTTTGATGGGCCGATAATGCTCAGGATTTCATTGGCTTGTATCTGGATATTAATATTCTTTAATACC
>CAKKQI010000040.1 GCA_919901895.1 Candidatus Brocadiaceae bacterium
TTTTCCCAGTAAATAATGTATGGGCTGAACAACTATCGGAACAAAATAAAATCTTTGTAGTTCAAACATCTGTAAAGGTTATTGAGCGCTGTGTCTTAATGACTAGTGACCCAGGGGATTTAGTGCTTGACCCCACCTGCGGTTCAGGCACATCGGCTTATGTAGCAGAACAATGGGGCAGAAGATGGATTACAATTGACACCTCGCGCGTAGCGCTCGCCTTAGCCCGCACACGCCTGATGTCCGCTACATACCCTTATTATCTACTCCAGGAAGAGAATAACATCCGAACTGGATTTAAATACAAAACAGTGCCGCATATAACCCTTAAATCGCTTGCTAATGACGAGCCACCTAAACAAGAACTAATCTATGACCAGCCGTTTGAAGATAAACATATTGTCCGTGTAACCGGGCCATTCACCGTTGAGTCGCTCTCTCCACATCGGGTCTCTGATGCCCAGGAAATGATTTCATCTGAGCGGTTTATAGAAACAGTTATTTCCAATTTACTCAAAGCCGGCGTTCAGACCGGCGACCGAAGCGCCCGTTTGGAATTGGTTAATCTTGATATTCTCCCCAGCGGGCCTGAAATCCAGGCATCAGGTGAATACAAGACCAAATCCGGTTTAAAGAAAGTAGCAGTGGCAGTTGGACCTGAATTCGGCAGTGTGGATGATGACTTTATCAGCGATGCAGTGCGGGTGGCAAAGAAATTCGCCGAGCTTTTAGTCGTAGCCGCCACCTCTTTTGACGCCTCGGCTTTTTCTGTTCCGACGCAGATAAACGGATTACAAATGATGCGGGTAAAAATCAATCCAGACCTATCAATGGGCGATTTGCTCAAAAAGACCGGTTCAGGCAATTTATTCCTGGCTTTTGGCGAACCAGAAATAAAAGTAAAAGAAACCAAAGACGGCATAGTAGTGGAGATTATCGGCGTTGACATATATGACCCGGTCAAGAGTGAAATCCGTTCCAGTGGTACAGGCGACCCTGAGCACGACATTGCCGCATGGTTCATTGACACCAACTACAATGGCGAGGCATTCTTTGTAGTGCACGCCTATTTTCTGGGCGGCGACAAACCCTATGAAAAGCTAAAGAAAGCGCTTAAAGCGGATATTGACGAAGCCATCTGGGATGAACTATACTCCACAACTTCCCGGCCCTTTGCCAAGCCCAAAACCGGCAAAATCGCCGTCAAGGTCATCAACCACTACGGCGATGAAGTGATGAAGATTATTGAGATTAAATAAAATAACTGAACACTAATTCAGTAATTTAAAAGATATAGTTAGCTAAAAAGGTCAGGCAGAAATGATGATGCAATCCGTCCTGCAAGAGGCCTTTAAAGAATGAAAGTATATTTCTCAGATTTTTTTGATGTAACCCCAAAGGCGTTAGAACGCTATGGGGCATTTAATATTTCGCTCATCAATGATTTG
This sequence comes from Candidatus Brocadiaceae bacterium, assembly GCA_919901895.1. Taxonomy (GTDB): domain Bacteria; phylum Planctomycetota; class MHYJ01; order JACQXL01; family CAKKQI01; genus CAKKQI01. Next base: position 1,449 of record CAKKQI010000040.1, read on the forward strand.
CCTTTATTTGTTGACCCTTTTTTGCTGTTTAATAGCAGGAAAAGGGTGTATCGAAAATTACATCAAGAAATATTGAGATATATAGCTTTTCTTCGGGATTCCTCTATCACAAAGGACATCAATCAAGGTCTTTTGAGAAGTTGGTATGCTTTCCCAGAAATTAAACAGAACTGGTTAGGTTATAGCAATGTTGGTAATAGTGGCAGAGGACCTGGACTTGAGTTTGCAAAAGCATTAAATGAAAATTTGCGAGGTGTCTTTTCTGATTTTGATAAAGTAACAATTAGCAAAAGCGCTCATATTGAAAAATTATGCCTAATTAAAGAAGGCATTGGTCGAGATAATATTAGCGACTTTGTTACAAATCTAATAAAGGGATATTTGCTCGAATATACGCAGGCATTTGCCAGGAAATATATTTCGCCTGACAAGTTAAAAAAAATACCTGTACCGCATGTTCGATTTAATTATAATACTCTATCTTGGATAACCGAGTGCTATGATTTGCCCTTTTATAATAATAACTATGTTCTGCTTTCTCCAAAGAACTTATTAACAAAAGATGATACTTGGATTAACAGGTCTGATTTGATTGGCCAATTTGATGATATCGTTGCTTCAATTCCTAATATCCAATTACGAAGTCAGTTAGGTGAATATTTTGTTTCCAACTTGCCAAAACCCAAAAAGAATAAAGACGGCAGCGAGAAGAGATTGCTTAAACATGATATCGTTAAAGCTGTCGGAGCTGTAATTGGGAAATATCCTGATATCCTGGACTATTATATTAAGTATAAAGAAGACCGCGGTGACCAAGCAAAGGCAATAAGTGAACAACGGGTTTATGAGGTGCAGGAAACATTTGTTACGAATCTGTCAAACTTCATTAACACTTTATCAGACGATACCCTCTTTTATAAAAATGCAGGGAAGACGTTGGATGAAAGCTATAAACGAGTTTTATTTCTTAAGAATGTAATTGAGAATAAAGACGGATACCGTATTTTTTACGTTAAAGGCAAACCGATTAAACGAGAAGTTGATATCCAGATAATGTTTCGGCTAACCTGGTTTGCCACGTCTTCAGATGTCACCAGAGAAGCAAATGAAGGGCGTGGGCCTGTAGACTTCAAGATATCAAAAGGAGCAAACGATAAAACGCTTGTAGAGTTTAAGCTGGCATCAAACAGCAAGTTGGCGCAAAACTTAGAAAATCAAGTTGGAATTTACCAGAAAGCTCATGATACAGATAAAACAATAAAAGTTATTTTGTTCTTCTCAGCAGAAGAAGAGCAAAAAGTAAAAAGAACCCTTAAGAGCTTAGGGCTTTTGAATGAAAAATATATAGTACTTATTGATGCAAGAAATGATAATAAAATATCAGCTTCAAAAGCGCGGTAAATAACTTCCAAATTCCATTTACTGGCGGGACACTTTATATATTTTCTTTTGCGCGCAAATGCTGCATTACAGGGAAATGTTAATAAAATATATGTGCGCAGTAATGTGTCCCCGAAGGTGATTAGAAAATTATGTCTTTAGATAGTAATAATACTTATCATACGCGAGAAGTATTACAAAAATATTTTGGTTATTCTGATTTCCACCCTTTACAAGAAGAAATTATTAAGGATGTTCTCGACCATAATGATGTTTTAGTGTTAATTCCTACCGGCGGGGGTAAGTCATTGTGTTATCAGTTGCCGGCGGTAATGAATGACGGTATTACTGTGGTTATCTCACCTCTTATCGCTTTGATGAAAGACCAGGTTGATGATTTGTCTGAGCGTGGAATTTCCGCCGTTTCTATTAATAGCGCTTTAACATATAGTGAAATCTCTGAAATAAAGTCGCGATTGCTGAAAAAGCAGATTAAACTTTTATATGTGGCGCCTGAAAGGATTGTTATACCGGATTTCCTTGATTTTCTGCGTCAGTTAAATATTAGTCTGTTCGCCATAGACGAGGCGCATTGCATTTCAGAATGGGGGCATGAATTCCGCCCGGAATATCGCAAGTTGAATCTGTTAAAAAAGAATTTCCCGGCAGTTCCTTTAATTGCTCTTACGTCCACGGCAGTCCCGCAGGTCCAAACTGATATTGTCAATCAGTTGAATATGGTAAACCCCAAAATCTACCGGGGGAGCCTGAATAGAAAGAATCTGTTCTATCAAATCAGGCCGAAGAAAAAAGAGATGTTTCAGCATCTGTTAGGGTATATAAAAAATCATCACAATGATTCCGGGATAATTTATCGCCAGAGCAGAAAGTCTGTTGATGAATTATCCCGCAAACTCCAAAATAAGGGCATTCGCGCATTGCCATATCACGCCGGCTTGTCATCTGAAACGCGAAGCGAAAATCAGGAGAAATTCATTAAGGATGATGTGGAAATAATTGTTGCCACCATCGCCTTTGGGATGGGCATTGATAAGCCGAATATCCGTTATGTGATTCATTGCGATATGCCTAAAAGCATTGAGGGCTATTATCAGGAAACCGGGCGGGCGGGTCGTGATGGGCTTAAGAGCGATTGTATTTTGTTTTTCAGTTATAGCGATAAAATTAAACACGAATATTTTATCAGGAAGATTGAAGATGAACAAAACCGTCGGATTGCCTATAGTAAATTGTACAGGATGATTGATTTTTGCACTTGGTCAAAATGCCGGCGGATAACTTTGTTAAATTACTTTGGGGAAAAATATGATGCTCATAACTGTAATATGTGCGATGCCTGCGCCCCTTCTGAAAAAGCAGAAGTTATATCATACACTGAACCGGAGGCTGTAATTCCTAAAGCTAAAAAAACGACCGACTTTGTTTTCAGGGAGTGCGACCAAAAATTATTTGAAATCCTAAGGGCATTGCGAAAGCAGATTGCGGATAAGCAGCATATGCCGCCATATATAGTATTCTCAGATGTATCTTTAAAAGATATGTCAACACGGTATCCGCAGACCATGGATGCTTTCAGGGAAATTAATGGGGTTGGAGATGTGAAGCTGAAAAAATATGGGCATTTGTTTACAGGAAAAATAGTTGATTACTGCAAGGCTAATAAAAGTAAGGCTTACTCTGTTCCTGGCATAAGGAGAGAATGTTCCAGTGCCTATGAAAAATGGACGGAGGCACAGGAACAGAAGTTAATTAGCGAATATAAAAGCGGTAAAACAATTAGTGAACTGGCAAATCTTTTAGGCAGACAAACAGGAGGAATTAGGTCACGGCTCAAAAAACTTGCAATTCAGGGGACAGCATACCGAACAGTTAAATAATAATTACAGAGACCTAACCAGCTCAAATTCAATTGATGGTTTGTGAACACAACACAAGCATATTTGATAGGCAATTAAGCAACGAAAGAGGGGAGTTCTTGTAGCATTACAGACGCTTCCGGACTTAAATAATTTATTATAAAACACTGGGATAATAAAAATCACCCGCCTCAACTGAACTAATTCTTGTGCCTTCTGTGTGCCAACTTGGTGTGAATTACAGCATATTCTTGTTGACTCTTGTCAACTCAAGAATTAACATTAACTCTTTAATGTGTTTATAATTATAGATAATTTAAGTGGTTATGAAAAATGACCTGTTTGCATTAGGAAACCGCCGCTCTATCCAGTCTGAGCTACGGGCGCATAAAAAAATTGTAATTATATTTTTTTTTGATTCATTTAATCCCCGCTTTTGGAATACCGAAAATGACCGGTAATCTCCCAGCTGAATAAAACATCCTCCAACTTAGGGCCGGAACCAATATTATGAACGACTTTAAATCTTTTGGCATCATCTGATTTTTGATCGGTGAGCAATCCGATGTGCGTTACTCCTTTTCCTAAATCCCACGTGACAATATTACCGGCTAAATAACCAGCCGCCTGGTTGCTAATGGACAAGGTTTCACCTTTTCTTTTAAAAAATACCATTAAATTCGCTACTCTTCGGTGGTCAATATTGCTATCCGGTTGGGCTAATCCCCAGATTCTCGGATAAAGATGAAAATTTTGGGCCATCTCTTCGTGGATTTCTTTTTGTAAATCGATACCCACTTTCCGGTACGCCCGAATAATTACATCCGTACAGACACCCCGGTTTTCCGGAACATCACCACCCGGATATGAAATTTTTACGTAAGCAGGATCATAAACTACCTGATGTTTGGTTTGCTCAATAGCCGCCGAAACTAATTTATCCGGAAATTTTTCCGCCTTGGTTTTTGTTTGCCGTTCACCTGGCTCTTGGCCGGTCGGGACATATTCGGGGCGCCATCTTTCCAGAAAGGTAGTTTTATTGTCAGCGAAATATCCGGTCACACCCAGAATAAACAGACTCAACCCGATAAGGATGAAACCTATTATGAGAAAACGTAAACGTTTTTGCATTTAATGATTTTGCGGGATTGCTTCGTCCCGATGTCTATCGTGATTCGCGATGATAACTTAATCAGTTTAATCCGTTGTTATTTTTTCTCCAGACTGGCGCCGGTTTTTTGGGTACGTATCTGGGCGCATTCCCAGGTATATTCATATAAATGCATCCCCTTGCTGGAGACAATCATCTCGCCGTCGGCCACGCCGATTTCCGAAGCCATATATTCTTTTAAAAGTTGCAGGGCGGCCAGGTTAGAAGGAAAACCAGCCCAAAGGTCCCAGGAACGAAAATAAATAATAAAATGTAGTTTGCCGTACCTGACTCTGGTATCCACCAGACGCAGGCATGGCGGGTCGGTTAACTTGATATCCGAAGGCATCCCGATTTCCATAATGGCCTGGTTCGTCCCGAATCCCTGCGTTTTATAAATCTTAACGACTTCGTCAATCTGATTGACTTTAAGCGGCAATTCTTTAATCAGTTGTTTTGTCCCCGTTTCTTCTGAATTATTTAATTTTACCTTGGGGTCAACCAAGCGTTCGCCATAAGTATAATCCTCTCCTGCCTGTTTATCGCCGGTTAAAAGATAATTCATATATTGTTCCACGTATTCCATGGAAGACGGAGCCGGAATACTGCATCCTTCGGGCATCAGCGGAATAATCGGCCGGTGGCCGGGCTGCCTGACCTGGGCCACGACATAATCAAATTCCAGGCGTTTTTGTCCCTCAAAACTACCGCGGGTAATTTCATAAACATGTCCGTGGTCCAGAATTTTACTCAAACATTGGAACCAGGCGTCGCCTAAATCAAAGGCCTCAATAAAAACCGGGGTCATTTGTTCTTTTTTTTCAGACATTACAAGAACTCCTTTAATTAACCACGAATGCTTTCGGGGTTGATTTTAAGATTTCGACGCAATAAATTGCGTCGTCTACCATTTTTCATCAATCTCAAATTATATGTTCTGGTTTAATTAGTGCTTGAGAGCAACTAACTTTGTAGGTCGGGCACTGTTTACAGTGCCGTCAGACACGTCACCCTAAAGGGCGACCAACCAAGATTAGGGTTCTTACAATGTTAGTTGCAATGGAACATTAGTATTTATTCATGATTTTATTTTTCAATCATTTTCAAAAATTCTTCTTCCGAAATTGTTTTAATTCCAGATTTTTTCGCCTGCTCTAATTTAGAACTTGGTTCGGCGCCCGCCACCAGATAAGTTACTTTTTTACTAACGGCTGAAGCAATTTTACCGCCCTGCTCCTGAACCAGCCGCTTGGCTTCGCTCCTGGTGAATTTGGCCAGTTCGCCGGTAAAAACAAAAGTTAATCCGGTCAGCGGGCCGGCCGGTTTTTTAGAAACCGGTTGATATTCTACACCAAACTTCTTCAACCGGTCAATGATTTCCTTGTTATTCACGTTATGGAAAAAATTATAAATACTCTCCGCAACGACCGGACCGATTTCGTAAAAATTTTCCAGTTTTTCTTTTGTAGCCTGTTTCAATTTATCCATTGACCCGAAGGCTTCGGCCAAAATCACGGCCGTGGCTTCACCAACATGACGAATGCCGAGCGCATAAATGAAACGCGCCGGAATAGGCCGCCTGGATTTTTCAATGGACGCCAGAATGTTCTCCGCCAGTTTTTCACCCATTCTTTCTAATGTTAACAGGTCTTCTAAATTGAGCTTATAAAGTTCGGATGGGTCCAACACTAATTTTTTATCAACTAACTGGTCAATAATTTTTTCGCCCAGTCCTTCAATATCCATTGCTTCACGGGATGCAAAATGCTGGAGTGTTCCTTTAATCTGGGCCGGGCAAGCGATGTTCGGACAGCGGGGAATAACCTCATCCGGGGCCAAGACTATTGGCGCATGGCACACCGGACATATCCCGGGCATCGTAAAGTTTTTCTTGCCTCGTGGTTTACCGGTAATAACTTTAATAATTTTAGGAATGACATCGCCGGCCCGTTTGATGGCGACCCAATCGCCGATTTTGAGTCCGAGCCGTTCAATTTCATCCTGGTTATGCAAAGTGGCGCGGGAAACTTCCACCCCGCCGACCCGGACCGGTTTTAAAATCGCCACCGGCGTCAGGGCTCCGGTCCGGCCGACCTGCACTTGAATATCCAGAAGTTGCGTTGTCTCTTCCCGCGCCGGAAATTTATAGGCAATCGCCCAGCGGGGCGTCCGCGTCCGAACACCCAACCGCTTCTGTAATTCCAAATCATTCACCTTAATCACAATACCGTCTATTTCATACGGAACCTCATCGCGTTTACCCAGAAGATTCTGATAATATTTTTTCACTTCACTTAAATTGTTACAGACCTGTAAAAATTTAACGGTTTTCAAACCTAATTTAGAAATATAATCTAAAGATTCGGAATGGGTGGCAAATAATTTCCCTTGAACGCTTCCTAATCCGTGAATCATAATATCTAACGGACGGGCGGTGGTGATTTTAGGGTCTAACTGGCGCAAACTTCCGGCCGCCGCGTTCCGGGGATTGGCAAACGGTTCCTGCCCGGTTTTAATCTGCCGGCGATTAAGTTCATTAAATTTCTCCTTTTCCATATAGACCTCGCCCCGGACGTCCAATCGCTCCGGGATTCCAACGTTACGGCTAATTAATTTAAGCGGAATGGATTTGATTGTTTTGAGATTTAAGGTAACATCTTCGCCGGTAACGCCGTCGCCGCGCGTGGAACCAACCGTGAAAATACCATTTTGGTAAACTATTTCCACGGCTGCACCGTCAATTTTCGGTTCGGCCACTAATTCCGGCCTTCCCGTATTTTTACCTATCTCGCCGGCCGACTTTAATAGTCGTTCATACCATTCATCCAACTCCTTTTCATCCATCGCATTTTCCAGACTGTACATCCGTTCCTGATGTTTGACCGTGGTAAATTTTTCCGAGGGGGCGGCGCCGATGCGTTGGGTGGGTGAATCAGGCGTAACCAGTTCGGGATGTTTTTCTTCCAGACGAATCAGTTCCCGTAATAAACGGTCATATTCAGCATCGGAAATTTCCGGTTCATCAAGAGCATAATACCGGTAATTATGATAATTAATTTGCTCGCGCAGTTGATTGATACTTTTTTTAATGTCTTCTGGAACCATATTTAGGTAGGCGCAAACCTGTCTATCTGTAGTAAATAATGAGTTAATGGAGATTGTAAGATAAATTAGTCTGGCAATCAAGAAAAAAATACGCTGGCTAAATGTATTACTATTTTTAGATAGTGTGATTTTTCGATAAACAGACTACTGGTTCATAACTTTTGTCATTGTGGGTTAACGGTAGCCAACGAATCCCGTCCCGCCGTGGCGGGAGCGGGACGGGGCAAATTTTCCTTGACTTTTATCCCCTGTTAGGCAATAATTACTTAGTAAGTCCCAGAGTAAATAATTAAACCTCCGTGTTATAATTACAAATATGAGTCCGACGATATTAAGAATTAAAGGATATAGGTTTTATTTTCTTTCAAATGAAGAAAACCGTATGCATGTTCATATTATATGTGGTGATGGTGAAGCAAAATTTTGGCTAGAACCTATTATTTCGCTTGCAACATATTATAAACTTAATTCAAGAAAATTAAATGAAACACAAAAACTTATCGAGGAACACAAAAATGGAATCATTAAAGAATGGAAAAAATATTTTAGTGTCAGTTGAAAATATTTCTCCTTTCGGAATATGGATTTTCGTAAAAGGAAAGGAATATTTTCTAAGTTTCAGCGACTACCCCTACTTTAAAGACCAAACTATTAAAAATATCCAGAATGTAAAATTGTTCTATGGTTATCACCTTTTCTGGCCAGATTTAGACGTTGATTTGGAAATAGATAATCTGGAGCATCCCGAAAAATATCCTCTTAAAAGTAAATGCTACCGGTAACCTGCTTTAGAACCGGATGTTATGGCTTTCGCTTATTTTTATTCCTGTTCCGATTTTACCGGCACGTGCGGAAAAAGCCCGGAATTTTCGCAGGTTTTATTCAAAGGTTTGTCATAACAGGACAAATCTTTATTTCTCCGGCAATTACCGGCTTCTCTTTGAATATAACTGCATTCTTTGCATAGATAAACCACGAGACTTTTGACGGTTATTTTTTCCATTTCTTCTTCGCAGTTAAAACATTCTCCCGGCTGGAACGATTCGGCATCATCGTTTTCACAGATATACCCGGTTTTAACGCAGACCTGATTTTTTTTATCACTGATAACATTCCCGCAATCCTGATGCCTTTTGGCCGGGATTAAATCTTTTTTACAATCCGGGCATTGTCCGGCTTGCCCCGACCGGTCGGTGGTTATTTCCGATTTATCCGTCTTAGTCGGACAGGTACTGCAGATATATCCACTGATTACATTTTCCGCCGCCTCAACGCAACTATCACACCAATAGGCCTCTTCCATAGTTTTTAAATCGCATTCTGATTTTGTTTCTTCAGCTCTAATAAAAGCCGACGAAAATAATCCGATTAGCGCGCTAAGAATCAGGACAGGAATGATTTTATTTGCCATACTTTTTTATCACCTCGGCCACAGCCCGGTGAAGTTTAGACAGAGAAACCGGCTTGGAAATAACCAGATCAACATCGCTCAAATTTTTCTTGATATCGTTTAAAACATCGCTGAAACCGCTAATGAGGATAATCGGCATCCGGGGTGATATCTGTTTAATTAACGTAGCCAGTTTGTCGCCACTCATCTTAGGCATTGATCCGTCAGTAATGACCAGGTCATACTTTCCACCTTTGAATTTTTCCAGACCCTCCAGTCCATCTACGGCCATATCCACCAAATGTCCATCTGCGGTCAGATAGAGATTAAGTATTTCCCGGACTATCGGGTCGTCTTCCACTACCAGAATCTTTAAAGGCGTTAAGACAATCTCTATTTTTTTAGCCGGGACTTCTTTTTCCGGCGCGGCCTTAAGAGGCAGGTGAATGATAAAAGTAGTGCCGGACCCCGGTTCGCTTTGCACCTCTATTTTCCCCTGGTATCTCGTAACGATGCTGTAAACCAGCGCCAGCCCCAATCCGCTTCCTTCGGTGCTATCTTTTGTGGAAAAAAACGGCTCAAAACAACGTTGTTTTACCTCTTCGGTCATCCCCAGTCCGGTATCGCCGACTTCCAGTTTAATATAATTTTCCTCGGTTAAAGTTTTAATGGTAATAACGCCCCCCTTGGGCATCGCATCAACCGCGTTGAAAATCAAATTAATTAAAACCTGTTTTAACTCGGATGGGGAAAATGAAATCAACGGAATTTGTTGCAACTCGGTTTTAATATTGATGGTCATACCGTTTACCTGAGCCTGTTGTTTCCATTTGGGCTGGGTCAGCAAAACGGCTTCCTCGACCAGTTGACTAAGATTCACTTCTTCAAAGGCATCAACTTCTTCGCGCGGGCGGTAAAGATCTCTCAGGCGTTTAATAAGATTAGCCGCATCCTTAGCGCTGGTATGAATTAAATTAAGATAGTGCTTACTTTTTTCTTTGTCATCGCAAATATCCGGATTAAGCAATATCATTTCGCTGAATCCTAAAATCGGCATCAGGAAATTATTAAAATCATGGCTGACACCGCTAATCATCTGTCCCAGCGCCCGGAGACGCTCCTGCTGGATAATCTGTTTCTGGGCGGTTTTTAATTCATTGATCGCTTCGCGTAAACGCCGGTTGGTGTCTTCCATGGATTCCTCGATTTTTACCCGCCAGGTAATATCACGGCCGGTACTGACAAAATTGGTTATTTGCCTCTGAGAATTTTTCAAAGGAGTGATAATTTTTTCCTCATAATACAACTCGCCGTCTTTTTTCTTGTTAATCACAATGCCCCGGTAAACCTTGCCGGCCAGAACCGTTTCCCAGATATTTTTATAAAATAATTCGTCGTGCTGGCCTGACTTAAGAATTCTGGTCGTCTGCCCGACCATTTCTTCTTTATTATAACCGGTAATTTTTTCGCAAGCCGGGTTGACATATTCAATGACACCCTGTTTATCGGTAATAATAACCAGATCGGCTGATTGCTCCACCGTGTTGGAAAGTTTCTGCAGGTGCAAACGGGACTGGTTGAGTTCATTCACTTTTTGTTTCAGGTCTTCACTGTAAATACTTAACCGGCTGACCAGCCAGAAGATAAAAATTCCGGCCAGCATGATAAAAACCGTTAAAACCAGATAGAAGGTTAGCAGGACTGAAGTTTTATTCTCGGTGTACCGGGCAAATAATCTGGTTGAGTCGTCCGCCAGCGCCAGAAATTTATCAGCGAGAATTTCTAATTCCTTCTGTTTGGCCAAACAGTTTTTATCATCTTTCGGAAGTTTAATAAATTCATCCGATTGTTTTATCCATTCATTTAATAAACCGGCCTGTTCGTTTAATTTTGCTTTTATGGTCCTGTCCGGAGCCGGGGGGATATTTATTTTTTCGCCTGTTTGTAAATTTATCAACGCCGGTCCGCCGTCTGCTAACGCCCCGAGATTTTCCATTAAAATTCTTCGGGTGGACTGGTAATCAACTTCGTCGCCATGAAAAGCCAGCAGTATTTCCTTGAA
>CAKKQI010000041.1 GCA_919901895.1 Candidatus Brocadiaceae bacterium
GGAATTATAACGTTACTCTGCCTCAACCCAGCGGGGACGATGAAGTCGCTAACCTGATTAAAACATTTAACGGCATGCTGAAAGAATTAAGAGGATACCATACTTCCCTGGAATCAAAGATTGAAGAAGCGCGGCATAAAATAAAGACAACCCAGGAGCAACTAACCATTGCCCAGCGCCTTTCCGCAACTGGGACTTTAGCCGCCGGCATTGCCCATGAAATAAACAATCCTCTCGGCGGAATTATGAATGCGGTCCAGTCTCTTAAAAAAGGAAACTTACCGTTGGAAAAAACTAGGGAATACCTGGATTTAATTCTTGACGGACTGCAGCGGATGCAGGAAACCCTGAAGAAAATCCTGCAATTTTTTCCGCGTAAACTGGTTCCCCAGGGCCTAGAATTAAAACCGGTGATTGAGCGGACATTGCAACTGGTCCAGCATCGCCTGGAAGAATACAAAATAACCGTTGCTAATCTGGTCCCGGCCAATATCCCCCAGGTTTTTGGAGATGCCACCGAATTACAGCAGGTTTTTCTCAACCTCTTAATGAATGCCATTGATGCTATTATCAACCTGCGGGAAACCCAACCGGAATTGACCGACCGCGGGCAAATCAAATTGTTAATTGAATTATCTGGAAAAAACATAACGGTTAGTTTAACCGATGACGGAGCCGGGATGGACGCTCAAACCCTGGAACATGCTTTTGATATTTTTTATACCACCAAAGAACCGGGCCGCGGCACCGGGTTGGGACTAGCCGTGGTCCATAATATTATTGAAAACCACGGCGGAAAAATTTACATCCAGAGTAAAAAAGGACGCGGTACCACCATAAAAATCACTTTGCCGGTCCTCCAGGAAACATTAGAACTGATGACCAGTCCGGAAAAGAATAGATGATCATTAGAGCCTATCCTAAAACAGCGAGGGTAGAAACAGGTCTCCAGACCTGTTTCTATTCATTATTTCGGATCGGCCTGTCCCGATCCGCCTAAGGCGGAGCAGGATGGTGAACCCTACGTGGTTCACCAATTAGATCTTTCCCCCGCCAAGGCGGGGTCAGGATCAAGGAAAATCTGCCCCTCCAGCCGTGGCGGGCCCCGATACAATCGTGGCGGGAGCGGGGGCAGATTTTCCTTGACAAATAAGTTAATTTTCGGTTTAATTAAAGACGATAAATAAAAAAGAGGCCTCTTTATGCCATTGACTCAAAATTCAACCCCGTTAAAAATGCCAGAGATACAACCGTTAATGCCAGATAAATCATATTTAGGGAAATTAGAACAAGAGTTCTGTTCCGGTAAATTCAGCAATATTGAAAAAGACCTGGAATTATTTATTATCCAGCATAAAAACGATATTAAACGTTTTCGGGACACCGAACTAACCAAAATTAAAGATACCGGCGTTTCCGATGAACTGGCGATTAAATTATTTATTATGCGCACCCGCTCAATTAATCCTCTAGAAGAAATAAAATTGGAACTGGACGAGATTGAAAAAGAAATCTGGTATCAGGGTGAAAAAACCAACGGGCTGATAAACCGGGAACAGGTCACCAAGAAATGGTGTGAGCAACATGCCGCCGGCTGGCGTGACCATTGGGTCATGACGGTGCTTTACGTCTTTGAACGCTTTAAAGATAAATTTATCAAACTCATCCAGTGACATTCCAAAAATCATCCCGCCGAGGCGGGGCGCCCATTCAAATTAATTGGGAACAATGCACTTCAGTAACTATCCCGGTGAAAAAATCAGGCCTGGAAACATACCGCATTGATGTTTATTTAACCAAACGATTAAACGAATATTCCCGAACCTTAATTCAACGTCTGATCAAAGAAGGTCTGGTTAAAGTAAACCAGCACCGGACCAAGCCCAGTTACGAATTAAACCAGGGTGATATTATTGAGGTGGCACTACCCCGCCTGATAAAACCGCAAACGGTGGCCGAAGACATCCCGCTTGATGTTATTTATGAAGATAACGACATTATTGCGATAAACAAACCTCCGGGAATGGTGGTTCATCCGGCGGCCGGTCACTGGCGCGGCACGCTGGTTAATGCTTTATTACACCACTGTGATTCATTAGGCGGTGACCCCACTAAAGCGGAGCGAACCAGACCGACCCAAAACCAGGGGGAAGATATTTACCGGCCGGGCATTGTCCACCGGCTGGATAAAAATACCAGCGGCATAATTCTGGCTGCTAAAACCGCCCGGGCTTATCTTTCCTTAGGAAAACAATTTGCCGGAAGACAAATTTTTAAAGAATACCTGGCGGTGGTTCACGGCCAGGTCCAGTTTGATTCGGATACGATTGTTAAACCTCTGGGACGGCACCAGAAAGAACGAGAAAAAATGGCGGTGCGTAAAGAAGGCGAGGGCCGTGAAGCGATCTCTTACTATGAATTGCAGGAAAGATTCAAAAAATTCAGCGTGGTAAAAGTTTTTCCCAAAACCGGACGAACTCATCAAATCCGGGTTCATCTGGCTTCCATCAAACACCCGATTGCCGGTGATGTAACTTACGGAGGCAAAAAAGAAATTTTTTTATCGGATATCGGCGACCTTTCTCTCTCCCAACCGGACGATCTTTTATTAGACCGCCCGGCCCTGCATGCCGCCCGGATAACTTTTACGCATCCGGCCACCGATGAAAGTCTTTCTTTAACCGCCGAAACCGCCCCGGATATCAAAAACTTTATCCAGCGGCTCAAACAATACAAATAATAAAAAACTTGACGCCGGGCGGAAAAACTGGTAGATTATTTTTTTAATTCGTTAATAAGGAAAAAATTATGCCTATCTTAGAAGAACTCTCCAGAGCCGCGATGAAAAAGAAAGTCCCCCATTTTGAAGTTGGTGATACGGTTGATGTTCACGTAAAAATTAAGGAAGGCGACCGCGAAAGAATCCAGATTTTCAACGGAGTGGTTATTTCCAGGCAGGGAGGATTGTCTCAGGAAACTTTTACCGTCCGCCGGATCGTCCAAGGCGAAGGCGTTGAAAGAATATTTCTATTGCATTCCCCTTTGATTGGCGATATTGTTATCAAAAGAAAAGGAAACCCGCGCCGGGCTAAACTTTATTATTTAAGAAAACGAAGCGGCAAGTCCGCTAAAATCAAAGAGAAATTAGGCGAAATTCCCGGCGAAGAAACGGCCAGCCCCGATACTCCGCCTAAGGCGGACGAAGCCAGTCCGGCTGAAGAAACAGCATCATCTTTATAAGTAAATTTTTGGAACAAAAATTTACAATGAATTCACCTGTTTCTAATAATAAACCTGTCTCCCCGATACAGGGCCGTCATTCAAACGGAAGTAAACCGGTCGGCCGACCGGTCCGGAATGAAGAAGATTTAAAACTTGACCTGACCCTCAGGCCCGATAATTTTGATGAGTTTGTCGGGCAGGATAAAATAGTTCATAATTTAAATATCTATATCAGCGCGGCGCGAAAACGACAGGAACCGTTAGACCATTTGCTTTTTTCAGGATTACCAGGGCTCGGCAAAACCACTCTGGCCTATCTGGTTGCTAAAGAATGTCAATCATCACTTAAAACCACTTCCGGACCGGTTCTGGAAAAACCGGCTGACCTGGCCGGCATTCTCAGCAATCTTAAAAAAGGCGATGTCCTTTTCATAGATGAAATCCACCGCATTCCCACCGTCGTGGAAGAATATCTCTATTCGGCAATGGAGGATTTTACTATTAACATTATGATTGATCAGGGACCACACGCCCGGTCAATCACGCTTAATATTCCTCATTTTACCCTGGTGGGCGCGACTACCCGGGAAGGACTTTTAACCGATGCCTTGCGCAGCCGGTTCGGCATCTGGGAAAAACTTAATTTATATCACCGGGATGACCTGATAAAAATCATCAAACGGTCCGCGCAGATTTTAGGCGTCCAGATTGCCCAGCCGGCCGCCGAACTTTTAGCCAGCTGCGGACGCGGCACCCCGCGGGTGGTCAACCGGATGCTTAAAAGAATCAGGGATTTAGCCCAGATTAAATCTAACAATGTTATTGATGAAAAAATTGCCCATGAGGGGTTGCAAATGCTGGGAATTGATGAAGCCGGACTGGATGAAACGGACCGCAAAATTCTTCAAACCCTCATTAATCACGACGGCGGCCCGATGGGATTAAAAACTATTGCCGTTTCAGTCGGCGAAGAAGAAGATACCATTGAAGAGGTTTATGAACCTTATTTGATTCAATGCTGCTTTTTAGAAAAAACCCCCCGAGGCCGCAAAGCTACCCGGGCCGCTTATGAACATCTTAATTCTAAATTACCTGCGGAATCAAACCAAAAAAATATTTTTAAATAATTATTGGGCTTGAAGGTGGTGCGGTTTGATAACGATCTCCCCTTCCTGAAGCATATTTAACTCCTGGCGCATCACCATTTCCAGGTAAAAGGGATCTTCCTGAATGGCGGTAATTTCCCGACGCAGGTGTTTATTCTGGTAATCTAAAAATTGCGTTTCGTAATTTAATTTTATGAAATGCTCTTTCAGTCGCATATTTTTCTGGTGAGCGGCCAGCGTCGTGGTCAACAAGAACACAATAATCCCGCCTGTTAAAACCAACCAGAAAATTATCGTGGCGCTTCGGACGGTTCGCGCAACGGCCGACCGGTTAGATCTTAAATATTGCAACATTGGTTGCTGCTCCCTCTTAAGCAGTCAACCCTCTCTCAACGACTGATCCGCTTGAAGCGGATAAAACTAATGACGATCTCACGAATCGGCATTACCCCTAAATAAATGCTTGACATTCTCGGTTATCAATTATAATATTGTGTTAATCATATCGGCAATTAAATTATATAACTTTAATTCTGGCCGTTGGTTTACCGAACTATATGAAATTACCTATTACTAAATATGGCGTAAAAGAAATAATTTTAGTCGCCCTATTTTCTATTATCATGGGATTGCTTTTAATAAAAGTGCATTCTGCTTTGATTGCTGTCCCTCTTTTGTTATTTTCATTTGTTCTTTATTTTTTTCGTGACCCGGTTCGGGTTAGCCCGGAAGGTGAGCATCTGGTCGTCGCGCCGGCCGACGGACGCGTGGTTGAAATCAGTGAAGTCTATGAAAACAAATTTATCAATCAGCCGTCCGTCAAAATCGGCATTTTTCTTTCTCTTTTCAATGTCCATATCAACCGGGCGCCTTATGCCGGGCAGGTCATCTGGACCAATTATCAAAAAGGTAAATTCTTGGTTGCCTCCGATCCCCGGGCCGGCGATTTAAACGAAAACAACTCAATCGGGCTATTATGCGCCGGTTCAACCCCTTTTAAAATTTTAATCAGGCAGATTGCCGGTATTATCGCCCGAAGAATCGTTTGTTTCTGCGTGACTAATGACCGGGTAAACAAAGGCGATAAAATCGGTTTAATAAAATTCGGCTCACGGACAGAGTTATATTTACCGAAAGATAAAATAAAGGAATTAAAAGTAACCTTAAACGACCGGGTTAAAGGAGGCGAAACAATTATATGCCATCTCCATTAAAATCAAAAACCTGGCTGCCGGTGAAGCCGGTAAAAAGAAAAAAACTGCTCCGGGTGGCCATTTTACCGACCCTGTTAACGTTAGGTAATTTACTTTTCGGATTTTTATCAGTCAATTATATCTTCCGGAATGATTTCAAGCAGGCCACCCTGTGTATATTTATAGCCATGATTTTTGATGCGCTGGACGGCCGGATTGCTAAACTTACCAAATCTGCCTCTAATTTTGGAGCGCAACTTGATTCTTTATCGGATCTGATTACTTTTGGTTTAGCCCCGGCCCTGTTAATTTATGCCCTGATTAGCAAAAACGGACACCATTTGATTTCTTACCGTTTCACCCTGGCGCTTTCGGCCTTTTATGTAATCTGCGCGGCTCTTCGCCTGGCGCGTTTTAATATTGAAACACCGGTCGAACAGATAAGTCACGAATATTTTGCAGGGTTACCGACACCGGGAGCCGCCGGCCTGCTGGCGTCACTGGTCCTTCTTTATTATGACAAAGGACAAAATTTACCTTTACTAATCCTGCTTTTACCTTTTATTTTATTGTTTCTTTCTATTTTAATGATCACCCGCTTGCGCTATGCCCATCTTCTTAATAAGATATCCCGCACCCAACACCCTTTTACCACTTTGCTGGCGATCCTGTTACTGGGATTGCTGCTGGCTTTCAAACTGGAAGAAACCTTATGCGCAATTTTTACCTTATATATCCTCAGCGGACCATTTTTATATATCAAAACACGTTTATCCAGACGAACGGCGGATATTATGACCGGAGAAGTAACCGGAACGTCCGCCTCGCTCGCCTCGCCTTTGCGAGAACGAAGCGGGTCGACCGGAGAATTTGGAAATAAACCGGAAAAGTTTCCAAAATGAGACTCTTGTCCCGAATGGCACATAGTTAAACCCTAAGGTGTCACCCTGAACGAAGTGAAGGGTCTCTTTTTGTGCTCGTAATGAGATTCTTCGCTCCGCTCAGAATGACAATAAGGGGATGGTTACCCCTTAACTATGTGCCATTCACTCTTGTCCAGCCAGGGCGGGATAAGAGTCTCATCCTGAGTCCCCTGATGTCCAGCGGGGGACGAAGGATCTAACCCCCTTCGGGAATACAGCCATGGTCAACAGCGAATCAAATTATAAAAAATTAAAAAATTTGAGCAAAGCCTATGTAGGACTGGGGTCTAATCTCAAAAATAAAACCCTTAATTTAAAACAGGCAATCAAAAATATTGAGACCCTGCCCGGTATAAAAGTTATCCGCCAATCTAAATTTTACCGAACCGTCCCGGAAGGTTTGACCGCCCAGCCGGATTTCCTTAATGCCGTCATTGAAATCAAAACCAGTCTATCTCCGACGACTTTACTGGAAACGTTATTAAACTTAGAAACTAGAATGGGACGGATACGAAAAAAACACTGGGGACCGCGGACGATTGACCTGGATATTTTATTTTATGACCATATTATTATGAATACAAAAAAACTGGTTTTACCCCATCCCCGTTTAACCGAACGCCGTTTTGTCCTGGAACCGCTGGCTGAAATCGCGCCTCGTTTAAAACATCCGGTTAAGCATAAAACCATTACTTCATTATATCAAACTCGTTATGATTTTAGTCCGCCGCATTCAAGAGTTAAAAAAAATAATTAAGCGGGTAAAACAGCGCAACCGAACTGTCGGCCTTGTTCCCACGATGGGCGCCCTACACGAAGGGCATCTCAGTCTGATCCGGACCGCCCGCCGGGAAACAGATTTTGTCGTAGCCAGCATTTTTGTCAACCCTCTTCAATTCGGCCCGCAAGAAGATTACAAGAAATATCCGCGCCGTTTAAAAAAAGACCTTATTTTAGCCGAATCGGCCGGGGCAAACCTGGTTTTTGCCCCAACCGCCCGTGAGCTATATTCATCAAATCTTAAAATTAACCTTGATATCCCCTCTTTAAGCAATCGCCTCTGCGGACTGAAACGACCGGGCCATTTTCAGGGAGTCCTGACGGTGGTAAATAAACTTTTCAATCTCGTGGAACCGGATATTGCTTATTTCGGGCAAAAGGATTACCAACAGGCGCGGCTGATTAAAACAATGGCCGGCCTGCTTAATATGAATTTAAAAATAAAAATCAGTCCGATTATTCGGGCCCCGGACGGACTGGCGCTTAGTTCACGAAACCAATATTTGTCTTCTTCCCAACGACAGAATGCCGTCTGTCTTTATCGCGCTTTAAGTCACGCCAGAAACCTCATTAAAAACGGAGAAAAATATTCATCAGAAATCATAAAAAAAATACGCTTTATGATCAATTCGGCCAAAGGAACCAGGATTGATTATATCGCGATTACCAATCCGCTTACTTTAACCGAAATAACCAAAATTAATCGGCGGCCGGTACTGGTTGCGCTGGCCGTTTATGTCGGCCGAACCAGATTGATTGATAATATATTAATATGAAATCAATTTCATTAGTTGCCCCGGCTAAAATTAATTTATTTCTGGAAGTGCTCGCTAAACGACCGGATGGTTACCATGAAATAGAAACGGTCATGCAAACCGTCACTCTTTTTGACCGGTTAATGTTTAAAGAAAACAAAAAAACCGGCCGGACGGCCGGCATCTCCGTGGACACCGACCACCCTGATTTGCCAGCCAATCGGTCCAATTTAGCCTATCAGGCCGCTGCTTTATTTAAAAAAACTTATCACATAAAACAGGGAGTAGAAATTTTTATTCACAAACAAATCCCAATCGGGGCCGGGTTGGGCGGCGGCAGCAGCGATGCGGCCACGACCTTGCTCGGATTAAATAAACTCTGGAAACTGGGTTTGTCAAAACCGGAACTCTCCGACCTGGCCCAAAAACTGGGCTCCGATATCCCGTTTTTTATTTATCAGAATACCGCTCTGGTCAAAGGACGGGGAGAAATAATTTTTCCTATTCAGCTAAAGCGAAAATTCCATTATGTCATTGCCTGGCCGGGCATTTTTTGTCCGACGGAAAAGATTTACAGGAATTTTAATTTACCATTGACAAAGCAACTTAGTAATGTTAATATTTTTAACAATGCTTTGATAAAAGGTGATTCGGCCCAACTGGGGGAACAATTATTTAACCGGTTAGACCGGACTGCCTTCAGGTTATACCCGGAATTGAATCAATTTTATCGTTATTTTAAAAATAAATGCCGGAATTCGTTATTATCCGGCAGCGGGTCAAGTATTTTCGGCTTAGTTAATTCGGAAAAGGAGGCGGCTAAATTAACAAAAGAATTACGTAGCGAACAACCCCCGCCTGGGGCGGGACAATCGGGATGGTTAATTTTCAAAGCGACAAACTATCTACTATGAGGGAAAGGAGTAACCCAGTGGAAATTACCGAGGTTAAAATTAAGTTGATGGACCGTAAGAATGACAAATTGAAGGCATTTTGCAGTATCACGATTGATAATACTTTCGTGGTACGTGATTTAAAGATAATTGAGGGATCAAAAGGTGTTTTTGTCGCGATGCCCAGCCGTAAGATTACCGACCGTTGTCTTAAGTGCAGCAGCAAGAATGAATTACTGGCTAATTATTGTTCAGAATGCGGCGCTAAACTAAACGATAATCGTGCGGAAAAAGATGAAAAAGGACGGGCTAAACTACACGCCGATATCGCCCACCCGATTACTACGGAATGCCGTGAACTAATTCAGCAAAAGGTCATTCAAACCTATCAGCAGGAATTAGATAAATCTAAACAACCGGGGTATAAACCAGCCGAAATTTATGAGTCTGGTGAAGAGCAACCTGAGCAGCCCGTTATGTAATTTAAAAATTTAAAGTTTGTATTTTATTGATTAAGAACGTGTGACAAAAAGAAAATACCCGATTCGGTTCGGACCGCCCAGAATTATATGCGGGTAGCCGAGTTCAGGTAAAAAAAAACGAAACGTTTCGGTTTTTTTTGTACTTTGACCAGGATTGTCTTTATCGGATTGCCGCCTTACCGAACCGACCTCGCACCCGACTCACGCCGTTTACCCGTTTAACCGATTCGCAGTCCGGTCAGACTAAACCGATCAAAGATATGTCAGCCCGCGCGAACTTGATCGCGATTTAGACCATCTGGAAGACCGTCCTTTATTAAAACCGGTGGTAACCGGAACCGGAGGCGGAAGAGTAATCGTCGTTTCAGGGTCTCAAAACTCATTTTAATAAAGAATGGAGATTGCTTGAAACAAGTTCTCCGAAAGAGTCCGTATGACTCTTCGGTCCGATGTGAATCGGACTCCGTATCCAACGGCATCGGAGAGTCCATCGGACAGCATAACAAACAAATCGTTAAGTCACTATCATTAAGGCGGGGCTTGCGTAGTCCCGTCCTAAACGGTGTCCCCAACATCTTGAAAGCGGGACATACCCGCCATAGGACGGACTCGTCCCCGCGCCTAGGCCGGGAGGACGAGAAATCCCGCGATACCTCCGAGCGGGTTCGGCTTCGCTCACCGCCCCGTCCTCCGCCTTAGACGGATTAGGCGGATTACCGAGGGAATTAATATCGGGGCGGTGTTATTAGGATAGGATCTTAGTCTCATAGCGCGGAATAACACTGAAACCTTCCGGCAAAATAAGAACGCGACTATGAGCAGGAAGCCCGGCTAAGACCCGGTCGACGGTTTCTTGTAAATCAGAAACCGGGATCAGATGCATTTTCTTGATTAAGTCGGTACCCAGTTTGGATAGTAGGTGAATGGGAAAACGCCTAGCTTTAATCAAAGCGCACATCGCCGTATGGCCGGAAACGTTAAAATACGACCGTAATTTTCGTTCTATTTCTTCAGGTGCAGCATAACGAAACCATTCCAAAAAAGTATCCGACCCGATTCCCCCGCTACATTCAGCCAGAACAATCATCGACCCGCCGGTTTTTAGGCCTTGAGCCGCCTGCTCAATAGTTTTATGGGTCTGGATAAAATTAATATCGGTCGGATAACCACCGGTTGAAACGATAATACAATCAGCCGGTTTTTTCAATTTAACGGCGTAGGTTTGGTCAAAATAGTCACAGCCGTTTTGATGGGCTTTAAAAATATCGCCGCAGAAAAATTTTTCAATCTGCTTTTGGTAATTTAAAACCAGATTAATTGAAAAATCAGCCTTTAAAAATCTGGACGCTTCCAGCATATCTTCATGAACCGGATTGCCTTTTAAACGGCCCAGGGTCGCTTTGGGATTTTTACCTGATTCCGGCGGCGGATTAAACACCAGTTGATGATTCTGCCTGATGGATTCCGCTCCGGCAATCCCCGGTAAAATCATCTTGCGGCCGCCGGAAAAACCGGCGTAATAATGATATTGAATCGTACTAAGCACGATTATTTTATCCGCCTCAACAGCCGCCCGGTTAATTTCCACTCTTGTTTTACGTTTCGTAGTACCGACAAAAACCAACTCGGTTGTTTTGGCCGAGTCATGGTCTACAATTTTTATTGTTTCCGCTATGGTGTCGCCGACTAATTGTTTTATTTCTTCAATCGTATGAGGCGGATGAAGACCGCGGGCCAGGATAATCGTAATGTTGCTTTTTTTTACCCCTAAAAGATTTAAACGGCTTAATAAAACATCCAGGATTGGTCCGGAATAAGCCCGGCGGCTTTTGTCGGGAATGACAATCGCCACGCGATCGCCTCGTAAAAATATTTTATTAAACGGCTTGCCGCCGATGGGATTATCCAACGATTCATTAAGAACTTGCGTAACGCCGGCCAGCGCTTTTATTTTAACCGGCTCAAGTATTTCAATC
>CAKKQI010000042.1 GCA_919901895.1 Candidatus Brocadiaceae bacterium
ATGAGCCGGGACACCCATCACTATGCCGGTTCCGTAATGAACCAGGACGTAATCAGCCACCCAGAGTTGGACTTTTTCGCCGGAAAGCGGGTTAGTGGCATACGTGCCGGTAAAAACACCGTCTTTTTCACCGGCGGTCGTCCGTTCCAGATCCGATTTTAACAGCGCCTGTTTGAGGTAATCAGAAACGGCGGATTGCCGGTCCGGGGTAGTTAATTGTAAGGCCAGCGGATGTTCCGGAGCGATGGCCATAAAGGTAACGCCGTAAATTGTGTCGGGGCGGGTGGTGAAGACAGAAAGAGATTGCGGAATGCGGAATGGGGATTGCGGGTTTATTGAATTCCGCATTCCGGATTCGCTATGCGCAATCGGGAATTGAATTTCCGCCCCTTCGCTCCGGCCAATCCAATTTCGTTGCATCGTTTTAATATTGGCCGGCCAGTGGGTAAGTTGCTCAAGATCATTTAACAATCGTTCGGCGTAATCGGTTATTTTAAAAAACCACTGTTCCAGTTCGCGTTTGGTTACCTCATTATGACAGCGCCAGCAGGTACCGTCGGCGACCTGTTCGTTGGCCAGCCCTGTTTTACAGCCGGGACACCAGTTTACCAGCGAATTAGCCCGGTAAGCCAGTCCGCGTTGATACAGCAATAAAAATAGCCACTGAGTCCATTTATAATAATCAGGCAGACAGGTAATAACCTCACGGTCCCAGTCATAACTGAGGGATAATTTTTGTAGGGTGGCGCGGGAGGTTTTGATATTATTCAGAGTCCAGTCACGCGGGTGAAGATTTTTTTTAATGGCGGCTTCTTCGGCCGGTAAACCGAAAGCATCCCAGCCGAAAGGATGCAGGAGATCAAACCCCTGCATTTTTTTGTAACGCCAGAAGACATCACCGATGGTATAGTTACGGAAGTGGCCGATATGGATATCGCCTGACGGATAAGCAAACATTTCCAGCAGGTAATATTTTTGCCGGAGAGATTCCCCTGCCTGTGCCGTCTTCATCTGCCCGGAAGACAGGGGTGTTTGGCACAGACCTATTTTAGTCCAATAGTCCTGCCATTTTGATTCAATTGACGCAAAATCGTATGACATAAAATTAGCACATATTATAATGTAACAACTTACGACCGTCAAATAAATTTTAATGCAAAATATTGACCCCGTTAGAAATATTTACTATAATCACGGGCGTTATATTTTTTCTGTTACACGTTCTAATCTATCTTTTGAACCCAAAGCGGTAATTTTTTTAATAATTTATTATGAAAAAATGGTTGATTATCGGAGTGGCGGCATTACTGGTGGCCGTGGCCGGGGTCTTAATGTTTTTCCCTGATTTACTAAAAAAAACAGGACCTCCGGGAATGAAAGTTTTACCGATTGAAGAAACCGAAAAATACCTACTTGCTTCAATCGGCGTAGGCGGCGTCGGTGTTTACGAGGTGAAGTTTTCTCCCAGAGGGACGTACATCGCCGTGCCCAGCGCTATTTTTGTAGAATTATTTGATGCGAATACCTTGAAATCATTAAAGAGATATGATGTCAGAGATATAAAAGGTTCCGACGGCGCCT
>CAKKQI010000043.1 GCA_919901895.1 Candidatus Brocadiaceae bacterium
TGAACATCCAACGGTTTTTTCGCCAGTTGGAACTCACCAGCCTGGCCTCCCGGACGGTAATAAATATCACCCTCATAAACCATTATTTCTTCATCAGGCAATCCAACCACCCGTTTAATAAAATTAACCGTTCGGTTTAACGGATATTTAAAAAGGATGACATCATAACGTTTGACCGGACTGAAAAGCGTATAAAATTTATTAGCAATAATCCGGTCGCCATCCAGATCGCTGCCCAGGAGGGTCGGCTCCATTGAACCGGTCGGTATCTTAAACACCTCAATGCAGAAGCAACGGATAATCATCGCCAGCATAAAAGCAATGGCAAAGATTTCCAGATTGTTCCGGAATGTTTCCACCATTTTTTTAAATGGGCCATCGGTTGTTTTTTTCAATAAGGTATCCTGATTCATATTAAACTTAGTTAAACTCTAACGAAACTCCTAAATGCCCCGACGCTGTCATTGCGAGTCCCGATGTAACATCAAGACGCGGTAATTTCATTTTGTTACACGCTCTTAGGAAAACGTTCAAAAAACATTATTTCTTTTAATGATTTCCTTGATTTAACCGGCGGTTCTTCGGCCGGCCAACCTAAGGGCGTCAAGGCAACTACCCGCAAATTATCCGGCACATTAAGTAATTTTTTGACTTCCGGCTCGCTGAACGCCCCGATCCAACAGGTGGCTAATCCTTCAGCCGTCGCGGCCAAGGTTAGATGGTCCAGGGCAATAGAAACATCAATCACCATACTGGTCATATAGCCGCCCTGTTTCTGGTAAGACTCGGCATCCGAACCGCAGGCCGCGATGATAACCGGCGCTTCGGCCATAAAAGTCTGCCCCTTGCAGGCCTGGACCAGTTCCTCTTTTAACCGGTTATCCCGGACAATCACAAAACGCCAGGGCTGCCCGTTTTTCCCGGAAGGAGCCAGCCGGACCGCCTCCATAATCCGGTTGAATTTATCATCAGGTATCGGATCCGGTTTATATTTCCGGATACTCCGCCTTTTTTTGATAGTTTCGTAAATGTCCATATAAATTTTGTCTCCAGGCGGGTGTTAGGCTTTAGCCTAAGTATTTTGTCATTTTGTTAGACGCTCTTATTACTTTTTAATCTCACGCCTAATTCATCCAGTTGTTTCACCGAAACGGTATCAGGCGCGCCCGTCAGGAGACATTGCGAACTGGTTGTCTTGGGAAAAGCAATCACCTCCCGGATGGAAGTCCGGCCCAGCAACAGCATCACAAAACGGTCCAGACCGAGGGCAATCCCGCCGTGCGGCGGCGCGCCGTATTTAAACGCCTCCAGTAAAAAACCGAATTTTTCCGTTGCCTCTGTTTCGCTGATATCCAGGAGTTTAAAAATTTGTTTCTGCAGATCCGAAGAATGAATCCGGATACTCCCGCCACCCACCTCTACCCCATTCAAAACCAAATCATAAGCCCGGGCTTTGACCTTCAAAGGGTCTTTCATCAGATTGGCGATTTCGGCTCCCTGAGGCGCCGTAAAAGGATGATGCTTGCTGGACAGTCTTTTATTTTCATCGTCAAATTCAAAAAGCGGGAAATCAATTACCCATGAAAAATTAAATTCGGACCGGTCAATCAATCCCAACTTTTCACCCAGATAATTACGTAAAGTAACCAGAACCTGATTCCCCACCTCCGGCCGGTCGCCCACCAGTAAAATCAAATCATCGTTCCCGGCTTCTATTTTTTTCATCAACTCTGATTGCAAATCAGGTTTAAAAAATTTGGCCACGGCCCCGCTTAAGGCATCACCGGATACTTTTAAAGTTACCAGTCCTTTTGCCCCGGATTCTTTAGCCAGTTCGGTTAATTGGTCAATCTCCTTACGAGAAAATCCTTCTTTTGTTTGGGATATTTTTAATCCTTTAACAATCCCGCCGCTTTTAATCACTTCCTTAAAAACCCGGAAATCGCTCCGGTTCATCAATTCGGTTACTTCAAATAACGGCAGGCCGAATCTTAAATCCGGTTTATCCGTTCCGTAACGTTGCATCGCTTCGTCATAGGTAATTCTCGCGAACGGCGCGGTTAATTTTTTATTAAAGACTTCGGAAAATATCGCCGCGCACATTTTTTCTATTAGATTCATCACGTCGTTTTCATCAACAAAGGACATTTCCACATCAACTTGGGTAAATTCCGGCTGGCGTTCGGCTCGAAGATCCTCGTCGCGGAAACAGCGGACAATCTGAAAATATTTATCCAGCCCGGCCACCATCAGCAATTGCTTGAACAATTGCGGTGACTGGGGCAAGGCAAAAAATTTGCCGGGGAAAATCCGGCTGGGCACCAGGTAATCACGCGCCCCTTCCGGCGTACTTTTGGTCAAATACGGCGTTTCCACTTCAATAAACCCCGCCCGGTTAAAATAATTGCGGATTGACTGGGTAATCTTATGCCGCATTACCAGATTATTTTTCATCTCATCACGCCGCAGATCAAGATACCGGTATTTGAGCAGGAGTTCAGAAGAACTGACTGTGGTATTAAAAGTATTTCCGCATTTTTCACATTTAACCGATATATATTCATGTGTCATATTTACTGGTGGAAGAATTCCTCCTTCAGGTCTGGCACCA
>CAKKQI010000044.1 GCA_919901895.1 Candidatus Brocadiaceae bacterium
TTCCCCGCCGACCCGTTCAAACTTCTTTTCTTCAATCACCCGCAGGAGTTTAACTTGAAGTTCATAAGGGATATCATCCACTTCATCCAAAAAGATGGAACCCAGATGAGCCAGTTCAAAGCGGCCGCGCTTCATTTTTATCGCACCGGTAAAAGACCCGACTTCATGCCCGAAAAGTTCACTTTCCAGGACTTCCTTATTAAGCACGGCACAACTTACTTTTACCATGAGTTTATCACGCCGGGGACTATTATAATGTATCGCCGAAGCGACCAATTCCTTACCGGTACCGGTTTCCCCCTGGATTAAGACAGTACTGTTACTCGGCGCCACCGTCTGGATTTTATCAAAGACCTCTTGCATCGGGCGGGATTTACCCACCAGATTACAAAATTGGTAACGGGTTTGGATCGCCTGTTTTAACCGGATGTTTTCTTTTAAATTACGACGGTAATTGAGAGCATGTTCTAACTTTACGGTCAGTTCGTCATTGGAAAACGGTTTAGTCAGATAATCAAATGCCCCCTGCCGCATAGCTTTAACCGCGTCTTCGACCGTCGCGTAAGCGGTCGTCAGTAAAACGGGAATTAGGGGATACTGTTTTCTGACTTTTTCCAGGAAACCGAAACCGTCCAGTTGAGGCATCCGGATATCGCACAGGATGACATCGTATTCAGCGCTCCCGTCCAGGCGGGCTTCCAATTCTTTTAAAGCGCCAAGACCGTCCGAACAGACATCGGTTTGATAACCCTCGGAATTAAGTTGGGCCTGGAGGGAAACGCGTTCAATTTCTTCATCATCAATGATGAGTATTCGTGATTTCATAGACGTTTCGTTTTTTTTATTTCAGTTGCTTTATTCCTATCAGGTAGCCAACGACCTTTATGGTCGTTGATTATTAACGAAATTATCAACGAAGTAAACTTCGTTGTCTACCATATGATTTAAACAGAATTTATCGGCAATAAAATAATAAAGGAACTACCCTGTCCGGCCCGCGATTCGACTCGGATCGACCCGCCGTGTTGTTCAATAATATTTTTAGTTATGGCTAATCCTAATCCGGTGCCTTTCGTTTTTTCTTTGGTGCTGAAAAAGGGGTCAAATATTTTGTCTTTAATTTCATCCGGTATCCCCGGTCCGCTGTCCAAAAAAAATATTTCAACTTGCCCGCCTGAATGACGACCCGCCAAAACGGACTTGTCGGGCTGGAGTCGGGCAGGGTCCGGCGCAATTAATTTTGTTTGAACGGTAATCATACCTTTTTTTTTCAGAACATCAAGACTATTTGCTAATAAATTAGAGATTACCTGGGATAGCCCGTTTGGGTCGGCTCGGAAAGACGGAATTTCTTGATTGAGTTGAAAAGTTACTCCGATTTCATTTTCTTTAATCCGCTGTTCCGTTAATTTAAAAACTTTTTCAATGATTGAATTAAGATTAACCTCGGAAAATTCCGGCTGATAGCGCGCATAGATGAGCAGTTGCCTGACGGTATGTTCAATCCTTTTGAGCCCTTCGCTGATGAGGCCAAAAAGTGTTTTATTTATTTCTTTTTCCGAACAGGTATTTTTTATTACATTAATGCTGCGCTGGATGCCATCCAGCGGGTTATTAATTTCGTGGGCCAGCGCGGCGCACATCTGACCGACGGCCGCCATCTGCCGGGACCGGCTCAAATTCCTTTCACTTTCATTCAACCGCCGGATATATTCTTTAAGGTCGGCCGACATTTTATTAAAGGCCAGGCCTAATTCATTGATTTCATCCCGGGTTTTAATCTCAACCCAGACATTAAAATTCCCCTGCCCCACCTGCCTGGTAACTCTGGTTAATTGGCCAAGCGAACGCGTAATAATACTGGTCAGAAAATACATCCCGACCAAAACGGCTCCTAAACAAAGCAGGGCAATCAGAATCAATCTTTTCAGCATTACCCTTGTTTTTTGTTTAAGATAGGTCTCGGTTAATCCGATGGAGATGAAACCAACCTTGCCTTCATCAATCGGAACGGTCATATGCCTGATGGCATCACCCCCGGCTTCTAAATAAAAATGTTGCGGCTTAATTGAAAGGGAGGGGGAAATCAAATTAACCAGGTCCACCGGTATATTTTTCTTGAAAGTGTGAACCACCGGGTTGTTATAACGGTCACTCACGTAGATATAACGGATGTTTTTATCCGATATTTTCAGGGAATCAATCATCTTCTGGAGCCGGATGGTGTTTTCCGTGAGAATCAAATGCCGGCCGGACTCGGCCATCGCCTGGGCGACCCGCTCACCCTCACCCGTTAAATGCTCACGCATATTATCCGACATCTGCTTATAAACCAGCCAGCCGGTAAACCCGCCCAGCAACAAAACCAGACCGATAAAGGATAAAATAATCTTGGTTTTAATGCTTAAAAACCATTTCATTTCAATATGGTTTCCATCCGGCGGATAGAATCGTATGAAGAATCCGGAATTAATATAAATTTATCAATCATTAAATTCTTAAGAATTTCTTTTCCTTTATTATTCTGGTGCATATCTAAAAAAACATCCCGGA
>CAKKQI010000045.1:0-2482 GCA_919901895.1 Candidatus Brocadiaceae bacterium
TCTGTACAATTTTTTCGTCAAATCCTTTTTTAATAATTTCAGAAAACCCAAGGTCTTGCTCCACATAGGCATCAAGAATCGGGTCCAGGATTTCGTAAGGCGGAAGTGAATCCTGGTCTTTTTGGTTCGGTCTTAATTCAGCCATCGGGGGGCGCCGGAAAATACTCAACGGAATAACTTTTTGCCCTTTTCCCGAACCTGAATTCAGGATAAGTTTTTTATTATAAAAATCAGCCAGTTTGTAAACCAACGTTTTAGGCACGTCTTTAATCACGGCAAACCCGCCGGCCATATCGCCGTAAAGGGTGCAATAACCGGTGCTCATCTCACTTTTATTACCGGTGGTCAAAACCAGCCAACCTAGCTTGTTGGAAAAGAACATTAAAAAATTACCTCTGACCCGGGCCTGCAGGTTTTCTTCAGCCGTATCTTCCGGACGGCCGATGAAGTGGTCCTTTAATTGATAGCGGTAACTCTGGAAAATATCGGTAATAGGAATTTTAATCAGTTCAATCCCTAAATTCAGGGCGACGATTTCGCTATCGCGCTGGGTTTCGGCTGAAGAATACGGAGAAGGCATCGTCAGCGCCTTGACGTTTTCCGAACCAATGGCATCGCAGGCAATCGCCGCCACCAGGGCCGAATCGATCCCCCCGCTTAATCCTAAGACCACTTTCTGAAATCCATTCTTCCTGATATAATCACGGGTACCCAGCACCAGCGCATTGTAAATTTCTTCAAGCAGCGATAATTTTTTCGGTACAGTTATTTTAATCGGTGGTTGGATTGACGTTAGTTTTATTTGCTTAAGACGGATTCCTGCCTTCGCCGGAATGACAGATGATGAAGAACAAGACTGACGCCGGCTTTGGGAGAATACCTTAATATCAAGATCAGCTACGATAAAATCTTCTTTAAACTCGTTCCCGCGGGCAATCAATCTACCGTCCGGAGCAAAAATCATACTGCCGCCGTCAAAAACCAGTTCATCCTGCCCGCCGACCAGGTTAACATAAGCGGTAAAAACTTTATTTTCACGGGAACACGTTTTTAATAACCGTTCCCTCTCGGCTATTTTTTTTTCATGATAGGGTGATGCCGAAATATTAATAATCAGGTGCGCCCCGCCCGACCGCGCCTGCCAGTGATGCGGACCATCCGAATGCCAGATGTCTTCGCAGATATTTATCCCGACAATCACATCGCCGATCATAAAAATAGGACAATGCTGGCCGGGTTGAAAATAGCGCTTTTCGTCAAAAACCCCGTAATTAGGCAAAAGAATTTTATGATAAACATCCACGAGCCGACCGTGATGAAGAAAAGCCGCGGCGTTGTAAACCTGGCCCTTTTCTTGATGAACCAGACCAACCACGACAGAAATAGAACGGCTGGTCGAACTAATCTTGTTTAATTGGCGTAAATTTTCTTTAACAAAATGCGGTTTAAGAATCAGGTCTTCCGGCGGGTAGCCGCAGATAGCGAGTTCCGGAAAGGCAACCAGATTGGCCTTGATGTCCCTGGCCTGTTTAATGGCGTTGACGATTTTGTCGGTGTTACCTTTAAAATCACCGACCGTGGTATTAATCTGGGCTAAGGCAATTCTGAATTTAACCATATATCATAATACCGCGGATTAGGCGGATTTAACTGATTAGCATCTTAAATAAATCCGCTTAATCCGTTAAATCAGCGGTTGTAAAATAATAACATTTCTACTTTGTTTTACAATAAAAAAAAGGGGCCAGTTTGAAAACTGACCCCTTTTCAGTTAGTTCGGTAAAGTCACTTATCGTTAATACATATCTTCCCCGTAGCCGCCCGGCGGCATACCAGATGTTTTGTCTTCTTTTTCCGGTATTTCACTCACCAAGGCATCGGTCGTCAGGAGCAACCCGGCCACGCTTGAGGCATTCTGAAGAGCGCAGCGCACCACTTTGGTCGGGTCAATAATGCCGGCTTTGACCATATCCACGTACTCGCCTTTAGCGGCATCAAACCCGAAATTACCTTTTTCCTCTTTGACGCGCTGGGCCACCACCGCACCGTGATGACCGGCGTTCTCGGCAATCTGCATCAATGGAGCCGTTAAGGCGCGCCGGACAATATCTACACCGGTAGCCATATCACCATCTAACTTCATTTTATCAAGAACCGCAATAGAACGCAGTAAGGCCACGCCGCCACCCGGTAAAATACCTTCTTCTACCGCGGCTTTAGTCGCGTGCAAGGCATCTTCTACCCGGGCTTTCTTTTCTTTCATCTCTATTTCGGTCGCGGCACCAACATTAAGTTGCGCCACTCCGCCGGTCAATTTAGCCAACCGTTCCTGCAATTTTTCCTTATCATAATCAGAAGTGGTGGTTTCAATTTCCTTGCGGATTTGATTAATCCGTCCCTGGATTGCCTTAGTGGAACCGCCGCCTTCAATAATCGTGGTGTTTTCTTTATCAATCACGATCTTTTTGGCCCGGCCGAGGTC
>CAKKQI010000045.1:2492-6009 GCA_919901895.1 Candidatus Brocadiaceae bacterium
CGAGGTCGGTCAGTTCTATTTTGCTCAATTCAATTCCGAGGTCTTCAAAAACGGCCTTGCCACCGGTGAGAATGGCAATGTCTTCCATCAGTGATTTCCGGCGGTCGCCGAATCCGGGAGCTTTGACCGCGGCGCATTTGAGCGTCCCTCTTAATTTATTCACCACCAGAGTCGCCAGCGCCTCGCCTTCCACTTCCTCGGCAATAATCACCAGCGGCCGGCCGGTCTTAGCAATTTTTTCCAGAACCGGCACCAAATCTTTGATGTTTGAGACTTTCTTTTCATAAACCAGGATATACGCATCATCCATCTCTACTTTCATCGTCTGCGGGTCGGTTACAAAGTACGGAGAGGTGTATCCCTGGTCAAACTGCATTCCTTCCACCCATTCCACTTCGGTTTTCAGACCTTTACCCTCTTCCACGGTAATCACACCGTCTTTCCCGACTTTTTCCATTGCCTCGGCAATCATATCGCCGATTTCATGATCAGAATTAGCCGCGATGGTACCGATCTGGGCAATTTCCTGCTTACCTTTAACCTTCAAACTCATCGTTTTTAACTCTTCCACAACTTTTTCCACGGCCTTATCAATCCCCTGTTTTAACATCATCGGATTGGCGCCGGCCACGACGTTTTTCAGACCTTCGGTAAAAATCGCCTCGGCCAGAACCGTAGCCGTAGTGGTTCCATCACCGGCGACGTCACTGGTCTTAGAAGCAACTTCTTTAACCATTTGAGCGCCCATATTGTGATGCGGGTCCTTCAACTCAATTTCCTTAGCCACCGTCACGCCATCCTTGGTGATAGTCGGTGCGCCGAATTTTTTCTCCAGAATCACGTTCCGGCCGCGTGGGCCCAGCGTAATTTTAACCACCCGGCTCAAAGTGCTTACGCCAATTTTAATCGCCTCCCAGGCCTCCTGTTCATAGATAATTCTTTTTGCACCCATTGTTTTTCTTCACCTCCCATATCCCACTTTTGCTACCAGTAGTTCGGCTGCGCTCACTACAAAGTAGCACGAGAGCGGGATTTATTATTGTTGAACTATCGCCAGAATATCATCTTCAGGCATAATGAGATATTCCTTATCGTCAACCTTGACTTCGGTCCCGGCATAAGAACTGAAAATAACGCGGTTACCTTCTTTGACTGAAGGTTTTTGTCGGGTGCCGTCCTTAAGAACTTTACCTTCACCGACCGCAATAATTTTACCTTCTTTTGGCTTTTCCTTGGCTGTGTCGGGAAGCACGATGCCACCCTTAGTCTTACCTTCAGACTCCAGCCTTTCCACAATAACTTTATCATGCAAAGGTTGCAACTTCATCATCTTTCACCTCCTCTTTCTTCTCAATAAACAATTCTAATATAATAGCGAGACCTTTAATATACATAACCACAGGGTTTTTGTCAAGAAAATTTTTTATAAAAATTTTTTGTAGGTGTTATACCTGCATTGTGACAATTATAATAAGGGTAGTCAGAAGCCTCCCCGATGTTCCGCCTAAGGCGTCGCCCGCAGCCGCCCCTATGGGGCGAGCCTCGCCCAGAGGGCGGGGCGAACCTCCCACCGAAGGCGAGGCTCGCCCCGAAGGGCGGCGCCCTAATGGCGGGGATCGGGGCCGGGTCGCCCTCAAGGGCGAACCTCGCTACAGGCGGGGCTGGGACCTACCCACAAACGGAGGATGCACTTTTTTTTGCAATATTTACATAAATTTACTTGCATTTTTAAATTTATTTGTTATATTTTTCTAAAGTTCGGGAAATTTGAAAAATATAAAGGAGATAAAAGAAATGAACAGATTTTTAAGAAAAGGCCTGGTCGCCGTATCAGGTATTTTATTAAGCGGAATGATTAGTACACTAACGGTTTCGGGCGAAGAATGGACGATTTATGGAGCGCGAGCCCAGGGAATGGGTGGAGCCGGCGTGGCCACCGGTGACGGCGCCACAGCCCATTACTGGAATCCAGCCGCCATTAAATTAAACGACAAAACCGGTGTCTATATTCCCTTCGGAACCACCCTCAGTGTGGAAGGCGATATTATGCAGGAAGTTACACAGATCGCGGATAAAATCACCACTTTAACGACCCCTTGGTCAACCCTGTCAACTCAGATAAATTCCGGCAGCGGTTTAACCCTCACGGATACTCGCCAACTTTTAGACCTTTTTGTCAACGAAATGCCTGACCTTGACCAGAAAGGACAGGGGATGCTTTTTAACGCCAGCACCGGCGTCGGAATAACCGTAGGTGGTTTAGGCATCTGGGGTAATTATCTCACCAGCGTTGGGGTCGACCCGGTGGTTGACCAAGGAGCAAGATTTGCTTTTAGCAACGGAGGAGGGGCCAATGCAATTAACGATATCGTCGGGGCCGGTAGCGACCGGAGCGGCGTTTTTACCAACGCTGGAAGCCAGTCTCTGGCTGATACAATTTTCAACGCCGGATTAGGTTTTACCCAAAATCAGGCTGAAGAACTGGTTTACCAGGCCGAATTAACCGGCGCCAACACCGCTGACCCAAATGTTCAGAGTATTGTCACTTCCATTGCCCAGGCCACCGGCACTGGAACCAGTAACGTTACTGACAACCAGAGCGGATTGATTTTCAGCGGCATTCTCGTCAGAGAAATCGGTGTTTCTTACGCACACGAGTTAATGGATGGACGACTGACCATCGGCGGAAACCTTAAAATGATGGAAGGCCAAACCTATTATAATTTCATCCGGTTTAATGCACTGGAACAAGGCAGCGATATCTATAATGACCTTCTGGATAAAAAAAACACCGAAAGTTCAACCTCGTTTGGAGTTGATGGCGGTGCGATTTATAAATTTACCGATCTTTTGAAAGTTGGCCTGACGGCCCGAAATATTAATACGCCAAAGTTTGATTTTGACGGACCGGGTGATTATAAACTCAAACCGCAAATCCGGGCGGGCGGCGCCATCCAACTTTCCAATATCCTTCTCCTGGCGGCGGATCTGGATATTACTAAAAATGAATCACAAGCCCTGGACGGCTATGAATCACAGATGATCGGCGCGGGATTAGAATTCCGCGTGCCGATTTTAGCAATATCTTTACGCGGCGGAATGTATAAGGATCTGGCGGCCGATGAGGGCGATGCCCTGGTCTATACGGCCGGTTTGGGTCTGCATGTAATTGCGCTGGATATTGATATCGCGGCGGCTAAATCTACCGATACGTTTTCCATTGAAAACAGTAAGGATGTTCCGCAACGAATCGGCGTCTCTTTCTCAGCCGCGGTCAGGTTTTAAAGATACGGTCGTCCCACTCCCCGCTCAGGGTGTAGACTTCCGTCCGCCTAAGGCGGACTGGCTGGCGCCATGGCGCTTTGCGCTCATTTCGTGCTTTCGCATCTATGTTTCGTGGTTTCGTGTAACATAGGATGATAATAAAATGAAGAGGTTAATCGGACTGCCCGCCCCCCGAATGCTTAAAAAGACACCCCAAAAATATACGGAGGGCGCGGCAAAGGAAGATCGGAAG
>CAKKQI010000046.1:0-724 GCA_919901895.1 Candidatus Brocadiaceae bacterium
GGGACTCCTCGTCCGCCTCAGGCGGATGACACAGTCTGTGCGGCGGTGGTTTTTCAACAGTTCCAAAGTGATAATCAACGATGATAAACATCGTCGTCTATTATCGCTTTACAACGCCCCGCGTTCGTATTCCATCTTGAGAATTTCCGGCATAATTTTTTCGTAATAAGCCTTGTCACAAGAAACGCGGGAGTAGTCCTGATGTTGTAATTGCGAACTGAACCGGCACCCGCCGCCGCACATCGGTAAATAGACGCAGCCCCGGCATTC
This sequence comes from Candidatus Brocadiaceae bacterium, assembly GCA_919901895.1. Taxonomy (GTDB): domain Bacteria; phylum Planctomycetota; class MHYJ01; order JACQXL01; family CAKKQI01; genus CAKKQI01. The sequence continues at coordinate 271 of CAKKQI010000046.1, forward strand.
GGCTTCCTCCAGCGGAGAGGTCAGGTTCATAAACTCCACCGCCCGATGATTTAAGCCCTCGTTCCGGACGTGGCCGACGATAAAGTCCGGCCGGCCGACAAAGGCCGCACATTTGTAAATGTTGCCTTTCGGGTCAATGACGACGCTGGCGCTGTCCCGCGTCATCGGACAGGTGGTAATGTTCACGCCTTGTTCTACCTTGAATCCCCGCCGGATGATTTCCTGACGGAGTTTCAGGGCTTCTTCCATCAGGTCATTAACCAGCGAGGTGCAGCCGGTCATTTCAATGGTATTATTATCCGCGCCCAGCCGCGCCACAATCGGCGCAACCATTATCGTGCCAATCTTGTCTTTCAACCCTTCGCGTTCAATGATATCCAGCAGTTCCGGAAAACGGCCGAGATTATTCCGGTCAAAATTACCGCCGATATCAATCCGCACCCGGCCGGCGATA
>CAKKQI010000046.1:734-4750 GCA_919901895.1 Candidatus Brocadiaceae bacterium
TTTTATTATGGGCCTCAGGCGGACCGTCTAACGTAACCCGGATACTGCTTAACCCGACTAATTTTAATCGGTCAATCAGGGCGGGATTTAAAACTGAGCCGTTGGTAATCACGCCGAAACTGAATTTAAGCGGTTCGGCTTCGCTCACCGTGCCGAAGGGATGTTGTTCTTTGGCCCAGTCAAAGAGGCTCTGTCCGATTTGCAGCATCGGAGCCGGATTTAAAAACGGTTCACCGCCGTAAAATATTATCCGTAAGCCGTTCGGACGTTTCTTAGCCACCTGCGATTTGAGCCAGTGGATGACTTCTTCCGCCGTTTCATCCGTCATCAACTCGCCCTGGCGTTTGACGCTTTCTTCAAAACAATAAGTGCAGGCGAAGTTGCATTGGAAAGTGGTCAAGACCGTCGCGGTTAAAACCGGCACGCTGTATTTAATCCGGTTAAACCAATCTATCAGGACCTTCGTTTCGTCCACTTCATCATCAAGGACGATGCCGAGTTCTTTCAGTTGGTCAAGATAGGTTTGTTCTTCGGGGGAGAACGGGGGGCTAAAGTTTTTCGTTACAGATATATTATTTATGTTGTAGCGGCGGGGTTTATCCCCGCCATTATTCCCATCGATGGTTGATACTGCGGCTAATTCGTATTGTTTATCCTGATTGCTTGTTAACCGGTCTAACAGGTTTTTTAATTCTTGGTTAATGGTTATCACGGATTGGGTGCGGGTGTTGAGGACCAGGTATTCGCCGGGCTTGGGGTAATCTTTATAATATAATGTATAACGGGAAAGTTTCATAAGACCTCCTAACTACTGATTACACAGATTCTCTAACAACGGATTATCAGCCAAAGGACTGATCCGTCCTCAGGCGGACACAGATTAAAACTGATTACACTGCTGTCTAATTACTGATTAAGATAGATGTTAACGGGTTGTCCAGATTGAACATTATTTTTCTAAAGCACGCCCTGGCGAGGGTCCCCCCGGCTCAGGCGTTTCCGCCCGGCCGGGGGGAGACCAATTTACCTCGCTTCAATAGGTTATCTTGCAACCTTATGGGCGGATCAGAAATTTCCTTTCCCCTAACGCCTGAGCCAATCTGGGGAAAAATCCTTCGTCGTCCGTTTTACCGAAAGAGGGAAATTATTCATCAAAACTAATACCTGGGAAAAGCATGGGCGGGCAACAACCAACGTTTTCTTCTGACGCGGCTTTTCTGATGATTTCTAGTTTCATTCCGGCTCACCCCCTTTTCTATGTGATGGTACTACCACCACGATAGGTTGTGATCGGCGGGGACAAGCCCCGCCGCTACAACGAGACGTAATGAGTTGTGGTATCAACTCATTACAGATGAGCCGTGCACGGCTTTTTTTTATTATATAATCTCCGCCTAAGGCGGAGTCTACCAATTAATCAACGTTTGTAAAAAACGTTGTCTACCTATGTTAGTCCGATTACCGATTACTGATTACTATTTACCGTCTCCTGTTTTCGCCTGCCAGTCCTTAATCGTCCAGAAGGGCATTACCGCGGAAAACAGGGCGTCGGTATTTTTAAACCCGTCCCGCATTACGCAGAGATTATAAAAGAAATAAAGAAAGGTGGCGGGTTGGTCGTCGTAGATCAATTGATGAATCTGTTGATAGGTTTTCTGGCGTTCTTCAAGATTGGTTAATGTCTGGCCCAATTCAAACAGGCGGTTGACCTCAAGGTTATGATAGGGCCAGAGTTTTATCCGTGGGTCTCTCTTGGCCGAATGCCAGATTTTAGCTAGATCTGATGGTTCGGCCGTAAGAGAAAAAAACGTTAAATAAGCCGAGGCATCTTCCGGCACTTCTATTTCACCTTTTAAATATTTTTGGTAATCAAATTCAAGTAGTTCGGTTTTGATGCCCAGGCAGAGAAGATTATTGTGGATTAACGTTGCCATTTTGTATCCTTCGCGGACATCGGAGTTAACGAGGAGATTGAGCCGGAACTCCCGGCCGTCCTTTTCCAATACCCCGTTTTCGTTTGGGTACCAACCAGCCGAGACCAATAATTCCTGTGCCTTAATCGGGTTGTAGGGGATGGGTTTCGGATTGGGGTTATACCACCAGACGTCCGGGATAAAAGGGCCGGTGGCTGGTTCGCCGTAACCGCCTTCTATGGCCTGGATGATTTCCGGCACGTTGATAATATGGGCCAATGCCTGGCGGACGGCCCGGTCGCGCACAATCGGGTCAGCCAAGTTATATTCCAGGGCATAGACCAAGATATAGGGGAATTGGTAAGTTTTAAAATAAGGGTCGCGGGCGGCGGTTTCAAATTTTTCCCGCGGGAGGAAGAAAGTCAGGTCGGTTTCGCCCTTCATCAGGGCGGCCCAGATTTGCTCCGGCGTGTCATACCCGTGCGCCTCAATCCGGTCCAGATGCGGCCGGCCTTCGTAATAATCCGGGTTGGCCTCCAGGGTAATCCGGTTATCCGGCGTCCATTCCTTGAAACGAAACGGACCACTGCCCACCGGCGAGCGGTTAAACGAGTTATTGATGATATCCTGACCTTCTAAAAGGTGTTTGGGTAAAATCGGTTCGGAGAGTGTGGTGAGGGATAACCCGAACGGTTTATTAAGAATTATTTTAAAGGTGTATTTATCCGGTGTTTCCCAGTGGTTGATGGCATCAAAAAGAGTGTGGCGCGTGGCATAGGTTCGGTATTTTTTAATCAGGTCGTAGGTAAAGGCGATATCGGCCGAGGTGAGTTCGACGCCGTCGTGGAAGCGGACGTTCGGTCGGAGATAAAAGGTATAAGCCAGACCGTCCGGAGAGATTTGCCAGAGATAAGCCAGGTCGGGTTGAGGCGTCATATCAGGGTTTATCCGTACTAAATTGTTAAAGATAAGTTGCCATAAGGCGACGGTCAGTCCATAGTCGGTCAGCACCGGGTTCAGGTTATCCGGTGTTCCGCCTGGGGCGGAGAGTTTTAAGATTCCGCCGGTCCGCGGTTTAGCCGTTTGTTCACCGCAGCCGCTTAATATTATCAGTAGAAGAAGCGCCCAGAATGATTTAATATATAGCAAACGGCGGGCCGGAATAAAAATTTTCAGGAAAAAATTTTTATGTATTCGGATTTGATTGATATGATTGAAGTTAGGGAAAATATTTTTTGGAGAAAAATGAAAAGTGGGGGAGAGGGGAAGCGGTTCGGTGTCTAACTTTTCAGGCATCGGCATATATTTTCGGGCGTTAGGAAGTCCCCTCTAAAAAGAGGGGTAGGGGTGTGTTATTCATTCTTTATCGTTTTTTCGTTCCGGTTAATCCACTCTTCTATCGTTTGGAGCACCGTTTCCATATTATTTTTTACATCAGCGTCAAAAAACCGTAAGATATGAAAACCTAAAGATTCTAATTTATGCTGCCTTTTTTGGTCCTGTTCAAATTTATAAGAATGGCTTTCGCCGTCAATTTCAATAATAAGATTTAATTCCGGCGCAAAGAAATCAACAATATATTCATTAATTGGTTTCTGGCGATGAAAATCGTAACTTTTCATTTGTTTCCTTGAGAGCCGTTGCCATAATAGTACTTCAGATAAAGTGCTATTGTTTCGTAATTCGCGGGCATGTTTTTTTAATTTGGGGTTGTAATAAATTTTCAGAATACACTCCTTAATTTTTGCCTGTCGGTAGAAAGTTTTTCAGGAGGGAAAGAAGAACACACCCCTACCTCTCTTAATAGAGGGGAATAAGAACACACCCCTACCCCTCTTAATAGAGGGGAAGAAGAGATACACCCCACCTGCGCCAACCTGTCTGCGTGCGAATATGCTTCGGCCGGCCGATAGGCCCATCTTAATAGAGGCATTTTTAGAATTTATACGACACGCCGACCTCCACCCGCCGGCCGGAGTTAGGGAGAAGTTTATTGTAATAATTCGGCCGGTCAAAGATATTAAAGATATTGATAAAAACAGAGGCCGGCCGGTTGGTGCGGGGCTTGAGGTCATAATTAAACCGGGCATCCCAGATAAACCG
>CAKKQI010000047.1 GCA_919901895.1 Candidatus Brocadiaceae bacterium
GCGAAAGTGGGATTCATCAAGCGGCCGACGTACAACTGATGAAAAATCACGGCGGCTTTGAACATAATCAGCATGGTTTGCGCGTAGTCGATTTGCTGGAACACCGTTATCCTGATTTTCCCGGCTTGAATTTATCGTGGGAATTGCGCGAGTCAATGATTAAACATCATACGGCCTACGACCGTCCGGTGGTCCCGGCCGGTTTTCGTCCTGAATGGCAGCATCTTTTGGAAGCCCAGGTGGTTGATGCGGCTGATTCCATTGCTTATGACAATCATGACCTGGATGACGGCCTGCGTTCACACCTGATTGACGAGGCCGACATTAAAAAAATAGAATTATGGCGTCTGGCTGAAGATAATTTGAAAAAAGAAGGAAGTATTGATGATCGGACAATTTTTCGTTCGCAGGTGATTATTGCTTTGATAAATCTGGAAGTAACGGATTTGATTAACCAGACCTTGAAAATGCTTGAAAAATATAATATCAAAACCGTCCAGGAGGTTCGGCAGTCGTCCGGGGTGGTCGTTACTTTTTCACCGGAAATGGCGGTTAAGAAAAAAGAGTTACAATTATTTCTACTGGAAAAATTTTACCGGCATCACCAGGTGGTCCGGATGGCCAAAAGAGCCGGGCGTTTTGTGGAGGAACTTTTTAACGCCTATCTGGAAGACCAATCGCAACTGCCGCCCCGTCATCAAAAATGGGCGGAACAGGTTGGGTTGCACCAGGCGGTCTGTGATTATATCGCCGGAATGACCGACCGCTATGCCCAGGAAGAATATAAAAAATTATTTTATCCGTTTGAACGGATGTAACGTTATGATGATATTACGATTACACAGATTATGATACGTAACAAGAGTGGTCGGATAAAACGATTTATGCTTTAATCTGTGTAATCTAACTTAAATCTGCGTAATCATTAATAGAGGAGATGTTATTATATGTTACATATTTTCAGGGTTATTTTTGTTATTATCAGCGGAGTGATCGGCTGGTATATTGAACAACTTTTTACCTACGATCAAACCGGTTATTATGGATTGGTGAGCGGATTATTAGTGGCCTTATTTTTTATTTTGATTGAAATCGGTTTTGCCCGGAGATTTATCGGGGCCATTTCCGTTACGATGTTCGGATTGGTTTTCGGTTTTGTGCTTTCTTATTTATTCCTGGGCGCCCTGATGTTATTACCCTGGGCCAAAGAGGCAAATCCGGAATTAAGAGATTGGCTGCAGTTTGCCGTCACCTTCCTGTTCTGTTTTATTTCCATTATTGCTATTGTTAGAAGCAAGGATGACTTCAAATTTGTGATTCCTTTTGTGGAACTTGCTAAAGGGAAAAAAAGCGGGCGCCCGTTGATTATTGATACCAGTGTGATTATTGACGGCCGGATTGCTGATATCTGCGAGACGCTTATTATTGATACGCCGATTATTTTGCCGCGTTTTGTTCTTCTGGAACTGCAAAAAGTGGCTGATTCGTCCGATAAACTAAAACGGGTCCGCGGACGCTATGGATTGGATATCCTCCAGCGGTTGCAAAAAAATAGCAATCTGGATATTCAAATTTCTGAAGCATCTTTTTCTTACCTGGAAGGGGTGGACAGTAAATTAATCAAACTGGCCCAGAGTCTTAATGGTCGTTTGATGACCAATGATTTTAATCTGAATAAACTGGCCCAGGTTGAAAATATTTCCGTGGTAAATATTAACGAACTGGCTAACGCCTTAAAACCGGTTTTTATGCCGGGCGAGGCGCTGGAGATTAAAATTATCCGGGCCGGCGAAGAACCGCATCAGGGAATCGGGTATCTGGACGATGGGACGATGGTTGTGGTGGAGGGGGGCCAATCTAAAATCGGCCAGCGGATTAATGTGATGGTTACCAGCGTAATTCAGACCAATGCCGGTAAAATGATTTTCGGTTCGTTGAAACCTTATGGTTAACCAGGCATGATATCTTCCAGTATTTCCAACAACTCTTTGATTGAATAAGGCTTCTGGATAAATCCGTTGACCCCGATCTGGTTTATTTCCTGGTTCATTTCGCCGCTTTGGTAACCTGAAGAAATGATGACTTTGATATCCGGATTGATTTCCTTTAACGCCTTAATCGTTTTACGCCCATCCCAGCCCGGCATAATTAAATCCAGTAAGACTAATTTAATTTCATTTTTCCGTTGTTGATAGAGCTCAACTGCTTCCTGGCCGCCGCAGGCAATAATTACCCGATAACCAAGCCGTTCCAGCATTGATTTCCCGATTTCCCTGATCGGTTCTTCGTCATCAACTAACAGGATTACTTCATGTTTTTTCGGTAAGATTACTTTTTTATCTTTCTGTCCGTCGGTTTGTTCAATGGTTTTTTCTCCGGCCGCGGGCAGGTATACCTCAAAGCAGGCGCCTTTATTTTTTTCACTGCGGACTTTTATAAATCCGTGGTGGTTTTTAACGATTCCGTAGGACACTGATAAACCTAATCCTACCCCCTGGACTCTTTCTCCTAATTTAGT
>CAKKQI010000048.1 GCA_919901895.1 Candidatus Brocadiaceae bacterium
CTGTCCCGCCTGGGCGGGACGGGACGACGAAGTAATCTCATTAAATAGAGATTGCTTCACCCTTTCACAGGGTTCGCAATGACAAAAAGAGGATTATGACACAGTCTTCGTAGCGGGAGCGGGGCGGGATGGGTAGACGAAAGCCCTGCCTGTGCGTGGTCGCCTGCAGATAGGCCTTGCTTTCGTCTGACATTGATACTCCAAAATAACTCCAAAATAACTTCAATATTTTTTTTGACTTTTGATAATTGATTGCTATACTAACTCCCTCAAAATTGACACGAAAAATAAAAATATATGATCCGACCCGCCTGGCCCATTCTTATTTTTTTTACCATTAGTTTATTACCCAATAAATTATGGGCTGAACCGGCCGATGAAATTCTCAACGACGAATTAATTTCATCAACCAGTGAACCGACAGGTCAAAATCCGGTAAAACTTTCCGATAGTTTCTTGAAAGAATTCCCTGATATTTCCCATGATTTAACCGGATTTAATACCATTGAAAAACTTCAATTTCTTCAGAAGATAACATCAAAGGAAAACGCCCGGTACAAAAATAAAATAATAACAAACAAGGATATTGCAAATTTGATCGGTTTGATTCTTTTGGATTCCGGCCAAGAATTAAATAGTGAGCAAAAGATGATAATTTTCGAGATAGTTAAACAACCATGGGAAGATTTGGATAATCCCATTACTGAAGCAGCCAGCTCTATAATAAAATTACTGAGAGATAAAGATAAGCTAATTCGGATAATGGCAGTCAGAACTTTAGCGTCATTTGAAAATAAGGCGGCTATTCCTGAAATAGCCGCCTTATTAAAAGACAAAAATACGCTGGTGCGCCGTGAAGCGGTTGAAGCCTTGATGAAACTTGAAGCCAGAGAAACAATTCTAGGAATAATGCCGCTTTTGAAAGATGAAGACGCCGCGGTTCGCGCCTTGGCTGTTAAAATTCTGGATAAATTTCAAGTTCCGCAGGCGATTCCGGTTATCAGAGAACTTTTAAATGATCAAGACCCCGCCGTTCGCGCCGCAGCCCAGCAAGTCATTAATGATTTTAATAATAAAAGAAAAGCAATGATCGCTCAATTTATGGAATTGCTGGAAGCGGAAGATGTCAGAATCCGCTTAAGCGGGATTGAATACCTTCTGGCCTTTGGGGCTGAAGAGGCTGGGCCGGAATTAATTAAATTATTGAGTGATGAATCACCCTTAGGTCGAAGCTACGCGGCCGCTAAACTGGTTCTTCTCGGAAACAAAGAAGCCGTTCCGGGAATAATCAAATTACTAGATGATGACGAAGAAGAAGTCCGCATCATCGCCTGTCAATGTTTTATCGAACTGGCCGATAAAGAAGCCATTCCTCATCTTACCAAACTTTTAAAAGATGAATCAAGTTCGGTCCGCGCCTGGGCCGCGATTTCATTAGTTACTCTCGGTGATAAACAGATGATATCGAAAAAAATCATCCGCGACATAAGGGACCTGTCAGCGGATAGCGAAATTGAATCCAATTTAATTAAACAAACAGTCAATGAATTGTCTTTACTCCCGGACGATGAAGCAAATCCTTTTTTAAAACAATCGGCCGAATCAACTGAAAACGAGATAAAAGAATTAATTACCCAATTAGGTAATGATGAGTGGGGAAAAAGAGAATCAGCCTCCGCCGCTTTGTTCCAGAGGGGAACAACCGCCCTCCCTTATTTAAAATTATATGGGAAAGAAACGCTTGACCAGGAAATACTCAGCCGGATTCAGGGTTTAATTAAAGGAATAACGATTAAAAATTCGTTGTCTCGCGAAACAACTGAACATCTTCCGAAAAAGTTACTTGATGATTTGAAACAACCCGATTCCAATATTTGTTTAGAATTACTGTTGCAATTAAATCAGAAGGAATTTTACGATAAAACACCTTTTATCCTCTGTTTAAAAGAAATTTCATGGAATGACATTGGGAATCTAGGTTTCGAAAATAAAATAGCAGTATTAAACGTATTCCAATCGTTACGTTATTTTATTGAACAAATTGAACGTACTAGTGGGATGGAAGATGATATTTATGAAGAAATAATTCAGGTTTTAAGTGAATTTAACGAACCGGAAATAATTCCTGTAATTCTCAAACTGCTACAGGATGATGAGCCGGCGGTTCGTCAAGAGGCGGTTAAAACGCTCTCAAAATTGGGCGCCCGGGAAACATCCCCCAATCTTATCATCTTACTATCAGACGAAGATAAAAATGTCAGGGAAGAAGCGATTAGAACGATCGGAACGTTCGGAGAAAAAAAAGCCGTTCCGCACCTGATTAAATTATTAGGAATTGATAATCAGCAAATTTGCCAAACCACTCTTGAATCTTTAGGTGAACTGGGCGCCACGGAATCAATTCCCGCCATTATCAACCTGTTAGAAAGACCTGATGCTTCGGTTCGTTATGAAGCCGCGCAGGCTCTCAGTAAATTAGCTACCAAAGAAACCATCCCGGAGTGGCTCAAACTATTGGAAAATGATGACGCCAATTTGCGCGCTTTATCAATTAACGCCCTGGTCAAGTTTGATGCTGCGGAATTTGTTCCTGAACTTATCAAACGATTATCTGATGAAAATGAAAGTATTCGGGCTGACGCTCTTAGGGCCCTGGGCCAATCAGGAAATAAAGAAGCCATCCCGGCCATAAAGGAAAAATTAAAAGATAAAGACAGTCGCGTCCGCGAATCCGCTTTACAGACCCTGGGTAAGTTAAAAGCCAAAGAATCAATTCCTGAAATTATTTACCTGGCTCAGGATAAAGAAAATGATTCATCACTCCGCGCCGTTGCAATCGAAGCGCTGGGAGAATTAAACCAACGCGAAATACTACCCCAGATTATTAAATTATTGGATGATGAGTCCGTTAACGTTAAAATAGCGGCGGTTAAAGTCCTCGCCTTATTAGACGACAAAGAATCATTTGATGAGATTGCCAAACAATTAACGCATGATTCTTCCTATTTGCGCCGTGAAATCGTTCCGGCTTTATATAAGTTAGACGAACAAAAATCAATCCCGGAACTGATTAATCTCCTGAGCGATAAAGATGAGTCCATTCGCAGAACCGTGGTTGATATTTTAGACCAATCAAATCATCAGGAAATTATTCCTCAGTTGGTTAAGTTATTAGAAAATCCTGATGAAAATATTAGCGGAGACGCCTTAAGGATATTAGATAATTTAGGCGCGAAAGAAATCATCCCTGAAATGATTAAACGATTACAGGATAAAGATAAAAAAGTTCGCCTGGAAGCCATTGAAGTAATAAATCATTTGAAGGCAAAAGAAGCGATTCCGGAATTGCTTAAATTATTAAAAGACCCCTCACCATTCGTCACCACAATGGCCCTGGCTGCGTTAGGAACACTGGAAGCAAAGGAAATTATTCCTGAAGTAATCAAACGTTTAAAAGATGAAGATGAAGATGAAGATATCAGAGCTATCTTATTTGATACCCTATTCAAGTTACAACCTAATGAATCCGTTTCTGAAATTGTAGGATTATTATCCGATGAAAACAAAAAGATTGTCCGGCTGGCCGGCCAAATTATTACTACCTTAAGACCGGAGGGACTAACTCCGGAAATCACAAAACTGATAAATCACGAACAGTCATTTGTTCGGCAATCCGCCGTTCAGGTTACCGGGAAATTAGGCCTGAAGGAAGCCGCTGATTCGGTCGTGAAAGCATTAGATGACCCTTACACCACGGTTAAACTATCATCTATTATTACTCTGGAACGATTAAATCATCGCGACGCAATAATTAAGTTGAAAAAATTATTCTCGGACACTAAAGAACCAACCGTTAAAGTCACCGCCGCGGCCGCCCTGTTGATGATGGACCAAAATCAAAATGCCCGGTCGGATTTAAAAAACACCATTGAAACAACTAACTTTAATTATATTGATTGCTATTTGCGTCCATATCTGGCCCAGGTTCTTTACGACCTGAATAAATTAAAACAGCCGGCCCGGTATGAACAGTTAAAGAAAATAAAATTGGCCACGACAATTACTTCTACTTATACATACGAAGAGTTTATTCAATCGCTTAGCGAATTATTAAAAAAATCAGGGCTTGAGGTCCAGTACAGCGAAGGAACAGAGGATTTAATCAAAAACAGATCCTATAGCCCCGACGTTTTTATTCCTGAACCAACGACGATATTTGATTTATTGGATGATTTGATTGTATCGTGTAAGCCTCAAATTACTTTTATTGTTGAGCCGGCAACTGATGGGCTAGGCACTAAAATTATTATCACGACGCTTAAAGAAGCATTAGAATACTGGAAACAGTAAATTATTTTTTGACTTTTGATAATTGGTTGCTATACTCAACAATTCAAATAAGCGATGTTATCATTGATTAATCAGTGATAATTCGTGTAAAATTCGTGATTAAAAACTTTATGACGAAAACATCTAAAATATTGCTCGGTTCCGTGATCGCCATCGGAGTATTAATCATCCTGGCTCTTATTTTTATCCGGCCCGCTTTACTCCGCTTCCGGCAGGGTTTAGACCACGAGTTTTCTAACGACTCCTACGAACAGCGTCTCAAAGAAAACGAATCACAAATTAAAGAACGCCTGATTGCTTCCTGCGACCTCAGCGGAAACCTGATTTATCATTTGGATTACTCCCGGGACGGTAAATATATCGCTCTGGCTACTTTAAGCGGCGTGGAGATCAGAGATGGTGAAAATCTTAATTTAATCAAGGAATGGGAAAGCGCCCGTGGTGTTGAATTAGCCTTTCATCCTTCCGGTCAGCTATTAGCTTTGGGGCTTGCCCCAGACGGACAGGTAGAAATTCGTACCGTGCCTAACGGGGAATTAATCAAAACAATTTATACGGATACGGATAACGAAGATTGGGATACCACGCCTGATGATATTTCGGCCGGTTACCCGGACGACGATAGTGTGGCCCAGGTCAGTTTTTCCCCGGACGGCCAATACTTATTAACCCGCACGCGCGGCGAATGGAAGGTGATGGTCTGGGAAACGAAAGATTGGTCTTTGAAATATGCCCTGAGGAAGGATGAAAAGTTTGACTCGACTCTCTTGCCAGCCAGCGGGCGCGCCAAAGCTGAATGGGCCCAGTTCAGCCCGGATAGCCAATCGGTGTATGTAAGTAGCAGCTTACCACTTTATTACCCCGCCGGTAGTGAAAAGTCGGGCCAGCGTGTTCCGGCTGACCAGCAGGCCGGTTGGATCAGCCATTACGACCTCAGCAATGGACAAAAAATCAGGGAATTAAGAGATGAATTTTTACTGGGCTGTTATCGGTTTTATTTCTCACCGGATGGGCAAAAAATACTTGTTGAAAGCGTCAAAAAAATAAACGAAAATCCTAACGACGAAAAAATGATGATGACCATCTGGGAATTAGACAACTCACCACAATTAAAATGGCTGCCTAATATTTATGGCGTGGGGGAACGCTCAATGGATTATCTCAATACTTATCTTGCAATTGGTAGCAGTAGCGGTATTTTCACCCTCTGGAATATTGAAACACAAAAAGGTATTTATGAAGTTGATTTGCATGGACGAATCGGTGAATTAAGATTTTCTTCTGATGGTAAAAAAGTTGCCGTTGGCAGCAAGGGAAGTTGCTATTTATTCCGCGTATCAGAATAAAATTTGCTACGCAAATTTCATGAAAGGTCAAGTTATGAACATCAAGCAGATTCTTTCAGGCGTAATAATTTCAACCAATCTATTTTTCGGTCCGTTGAAAGCCGGGGCGGATGAACTATCTTTCGCTAAAATTACAGAGAGCAGACCAGACGGGGACCGCATTAATGAACCGTCCTCGCCCACAGAATATCTGATCAAGTTTAAAACCCATGACCATGGATTGATCAAAACGCTCTCTGAAAAATACCGGGTAGAATTTAAGGAGGCCATCCCTGAATTAGGGGTTTATTCATCTATCCTAAACGAGGATGTTTTGAGACAATTAAGTCAGGAAGAAATCGTGTCCTATCTGGAACCGAATATCCGAGCCAAGACGACCTATGCGGATGTGGAAGGTACACAGGAAATTATCACCGACGCCCCATGGTATCTGGCCCCGGACCGATGGGAAATACCGGTCCTCTTGTTTGTGCCGGAAGTCTACTGGCGAGATACCGTTAAAGGAGTGGAAATTGGTTCTATAGATAAAGCCCGTGGTCTACAGTTAAGTAAATTTATTATTGCCAACCCGCCGGATGCATCCAGTGAATGGAGTTTTGAACCAGATTGGAAACCAACCAAAAATATCCTTTATTATGATGATTTTGATAACCCGCCCAGGATAAATAAAACTAAACTCATAGAAGATGAAATGGGTGATTTAATAAGTGATATAGAAAAAAAACAAGGTATTATCAGTCAGGACCAAGACACAAAAGGAGCAAAACCAATCACCGAGCCCGGCTGGCACCGGATATTATTAATACCGAGGGGTGTGTTTAAGGAAAATGCCGGCGATGTCTATATCTCCACCTATGTCAGTCACCAGCGCTGGTTTATTAAAAAGCCCGGTTTGTGGGATAGATGGGTCAACGGCCAGAAAGAACCGTATTGGGAAGGAATTAAAGCCGAGTACCCGACCACCAAGATGCTCAAGGTTAAAGTAGGCAAACGGGAAAACGGCGGACTGCCGCGTTTTAATCCGGCCGACCGCTATTATGACATCCATAACCACACAATGAGCGAGTATTCCACGAATCTGATAGAAAAGCGGCTGGCCTACGGCGGCCCCTTGCGGATGGTGGAACACTGCGCTTACGCGTTAGGGATGACGGATATTATTGACCACAACAATCCAGCCCTTAAAAACCAGATCTTCTCTTCCGACCACAACTGTTTTTTGAAAGACAAGGACATTCCGGAAGTCGGTCCTTACAAAGAAAAAATCAACGACCCGCACAATGAATACGAGGTCTTAAAGAAATGGTTTGGCACCAAAACCGGGGCGCAAGAAGTGAGTTTAAACACGGAGCACCGGGTTTGGAGCAACTGGGTGGGCGGGGCGCACCTTTTAGTCTACGAGCATCCGAATTCTTTTGAAGGCCCCTGGCACGGCGGCCGGCCCACTGCGAACGAGGACTCCCCTGAGCGGACCGAGGTTAGCGATGACTTCTTCCGGCCCACTGTGAACAAGTACACGTTAAGTATAGACCAGCCCCCGCGGCACCTCAAACCATTATCGCCGCCGAAGACAGACAATAACAACACGCTTAAGAAGGTTCTGTCCGATCTGCGAAACCAAGGTGGCACGTCCATCGCGGCTCACCCGTTGCATAAAAAACTCTATTGGGATAACTCTATGTTCATCCGGGCATTGGGATACCCACCTTATAATGAAAAACTAGAGAACGTCCGGAACGAGCAGTTTGTCTTCAAGGGATTCCAGGGCTGGAACGACCCGGAAAAATACCGGAGCCAAGGATTTGGGGCGGAATTTTTCCGCTGTCTCAACCCTTTTTATCCACCCCAGACCATCACCAAGAAAAAAATAATAACCGTGGAAGGATATTATTTAAGGTCTGGCGTGAATACAGATGCCGTTCCTCGAAAATATGATCCGGATATCGCTGAGTTATCTACCGAAAAATGGACGCAGACCCGGGATGAATCTTTTGAAATAGAAGAAAAAGAACAAATTTCGTACATCCAGTGGCAGCCGAACACCATCTGGCACCAGGAATTAGGCAACAGTTTAATTAAATGGCAGAAATTAATCAAACTCGGTTTTGATTATCATTTTAAGAAGCAACCCGAAAAACCGCCGTTTGAAAAATTTATCCGCAAGAGTTATTTCTATGCCGGCAGTGACGCCCACGGCGACTTTAATTATGCCACCGGTGTCTATTGCAAAACGTTATCTAAAATCATGACCGGTGATAATATTATCTACGATAACGCCTACGCTAAAGAACGGACCTATGTCCTGGGGGACGCCGTGGAAAACGTCCATCAGGGTCAATGCATCAACACAGACGGCCCGCTGGTGGAATTTATGATGGACAGCGACGGCAAATTTGATTCCAGCCGGTTAGTCTGGCACGACAAAAAGATTGTTTATGAAAATGACAATGGATTAATCGGTGGAGCGGGTGACCTGGATGGCGGACGGACGATGCTGATCCGTCGTGAGGGGCCGTCCGGTAAATCGGCCGGCCGTCATCAAAATGAGACCACCAATTTGATGCTCAAATACCGGTGGGCTAACACGGCTGATTTCGGAAAAAAGGTTAATTTAATAGACCTTTATCAGGTTAGCGCCTCAACGGAGGTTGAAACTGAAACAATCGCCGGCGTGACGGTGCCCAAAACAATGGTGCAATTACCGGTTTACGCAGATCCACTGGAATATCTCACCAAAGAATTAACTAAAGAAGTCCGCCCGCTCCTGACCAGTATCCAGGCCTTCTGGTTAGGCGGGTTTACCAATCCCGACCCGGCCCAGAAATATCACCCGGCGGACTACCGCTGTTTCACTAATCCGATCTGGGTCGTACCGGCCAAGATAGAAATCTCAACGGTTGATCTGGACCGGCTTAGCTCGGCTCCTAAAACCATCCCGGTAGAAACAGGCGACCCGGGATTAAAACCTGTTCTGACCGGTCAGACCGAAACACCCGTTCCGACCACGATGGCGCAACCG
>CAKKQI010000049.1 GCA_919901895.1 Candidatus Brocadiaceae bacterium
ACTTAAATAACAACTTGTTAGGTATATTGCAAGCATTATTAAGGAAGCGCCATTCGGGGCAGGACTGAGGAATCCATCTGTTTCTGGATTGTCCCGCCTCGGCGGAACAATGACCTCGCTGGGATAAGCTAAAGCATAGGGGTTCAGCAGAACAAATAATTCTTATTCTTCCCCGATTTCTTCTTCGGGCACCCGGGCGACCGAGATGAGTTTGTCGCCGGGTTCCAGTTTAATCAACCGAACCCCCTGGGTATTCCGGCCGATGGTGCGGATATTCTTGACCGAAATCCGGACAACCATTCCTTTGGTGGTAATCAAGACCAGGTCGTCTTTGTCCCGGGCTTCTTTCATTCCAACCAGTTTACCGTTCCGGTCTGATGTTTTGATATTGCGCACACCGCTGCCGCCCCGGCGCTGAATGCGGTATTCGTCAAAATCGGTTCGTTTGCCGTAACCCTGTTCGCAGACACTTAAGAGCGAGGCTTCTTTATCCATAATAATCATATCTTTGACAATATCGCCTTTTTTAAGCCGGATGCCGGTAACGCCGCTCGCGGCCCGACCCATTCCCCGCACGTCCGTTTCCGCAAAACGGATGGCCATCCCGTCGCGCGTGCCGAGAATAATATGGTCTTGGCCGGTGGTGACCCGCACGCCAATCAGCCGGTCGTCCGGTCTTAATTTGATGGCGATGATGCCGCCTTTTTGCGGACGGCCGTAGGCCTTCAATTCGGTTTTTTTAATCACCCCATTTTGCGTCGCCATTATCAGGAACCCGGTTTCAAAATTTTTAACCGGAATCGCCGCGGTGATTTTTTCATCTGGACGGAGTTTAATAATATTAATTAAGGCCCGGCCTTTAGCGGTCCGGGTCATCTCCGGCAGGTCGTAAAGTTTTTGCCAGTGGACCCGTCCTTGGTCCGTAAAGAAAAGCAGATAATCATGGGTGGAGGCAATAAAGAGATGTTCAATAAAATCGCCTTCTTTAGTCTCGGCTCCGATCACCCCTTTGCCGCCCCGCTGCTGTTTGCGATAACTGGTCAGCGGCACCCGCTTGACGTAACCCTCATGGCTGATGACGACGACCATATCCTCTTCGGCGATTAATTCCTCAATAGAAAACTCCTGGGCTTCCCGCTTTAAAATTTCGGTTTTCCGCTTGTCGCCGTATTTTTCCTTTAATTCAAAAAGGTCTTCCTTAATAATGTCCAGAATCATGTTTTCATCAGCCAGAAGCGCCTTGTAATCAACAATCTTTTCTTTTAATTTTTTTAAATCTTCTTTGACTTTGGCCTGCTCTAAATTGGTTAGCCGCTGTAAACGCATCTGGAGAATAGCATCAGACTGGCGTTCGGAAAGTTTAAATCTGGCCATCAAATTATTTCGGGCATCTTCTACGGTTTTGGATTTTTTGATAACCTTGATAACTTCATCAATTTCGTCTAAAGCAATAATTAATCCTTCTAAAATATGCGCCTCGTCTTCAGCCCGGGCTAAGAGGAATTTGGTCCGGCGGCGGATGACCTCAAGCCGGTGGTTCCGGTAACATTCCAGTATCTGTTTAAGGTTCAGCGTTTCCGGCCGGTTATTTACCAGGGCAATCATAATGATGCTGACCGAAATTTGCATTGAAGTGTGCTGATACAACTGGTTGATAATCACCTGTTCTTCGGCCCCGCGGCGGAGTTCCAGCACCAACCGGATACCATTTCGATCGCTTTCGTCCCGCACGTCCGCCACGCCGTCCATCTTATCGTCTTTGATTAATTTAACTATTTCCTCAATAATCTTGGTTTTTTCCTGGTTGTAAGGGATTTCGGTGATGATAAGAAGTTGCCGGCCGCCTTTGAGTTCTTCGGTCTTGAGCCGTCCCCGGACGGTGATTAATCCCCGGCCTGTTTGGTAGGCCTCTTTAACGCCTTGAATCCCGCAGATAATCCCGGCCGTGGGAAAATCAGGAGCTTTCACAATCGTCATTAATTCATCAATCGATACGTTCGGATTATTAATTAATTTAATAATGCCATCGGCGATTTCGGTAAAATTATGCGGTGGGATGCTGGTGGCCATTCCGACTGCAATGCCGTAACTGCCGTTGCAGAGTAAGTTGGGAAATTTAGAAGGCAGAACCGTCGGTTCGGTTCTGGTTTCATCGTAATTCGGGATAAAATCAACCGTATCTTTTTCCATATCTTCCAGTAATTGCATGGAAAACTCGGTCATCCGGGCTTCGGTATAACGCATTGCAGCCGGCGGGTCGCCGTCAATTGAGCCGAAGTTGCCCTGTCCGTCAACCAGAGGGTAGCGGCAGGCGAAATCCTGGGCCATCCGGACCAGGGTCGGGTAAACGACCTGTTCGCCGTGGGGGTGATAGTTACCGGAGGTATCGCCGGCGATTTTGGCGCATTTGCGGAATTTACTGCGCGGGCCGAGCCCCAGGTCGTTCATCGCGACCAGGATTCGGCGCTGGGAAGGTTTTAATCCATCGCGCGCATCCGGCAGGGCGCGCGAGACAATGACACTCATCGCATAATTAAGATACGAATCTTTCATCTCGTCTTCAATCGGTAAATCTTTGACATTACCGATAACCGTAACCACGGGACCGGCGACCGGCTCGTCTTTTTCCTGTTTGGTCATAATTTAATCCTTGTCTAAAAAATTTGCGAGATACAAACATTGTATTTTATCAAAATTAATTTAATATTCAATAAAATTTGATGCATCACATTGATTTTTTACATTACTCTGGTATAATATTTAAATAAGAGTAAAAGAGTCCGTTGCATAAACAGTCAATTTGAACTGGTAGCGGCGGTCCGCCTAAGGCGGATTGTCCCCGCCATAATAGGCGACCACAAGGGTCGCCGCTATAAAACAGGGGTTTGTGCAACATACTCAAAAGAGTAATAAAATACCGGCGGAAGCCTCCATTATGAAGACAAAGAAGATGTCCGGCATATAAAAAGGAAAGGATAAAATGTGAAAAGGATATGAATAAAATGGAAGAAATAAATAACAACCAGAACCCGATCAAAGATAATAAGTCCGTTATTAATCGGCTGAGGTTCAGAAATCCATTAACGGGAAAATTAAATCCGGTAAAAAGGCCCATAAGAGGCGTTCTTACCAAAAGCAGTCGCCGATGGGCGGCCGAAATACAAAAAGGCGCGATTAAATCCGGACGCACCGCTATCCTGATTACTGCTCTTATTACGATGCTCTTCACTCTGATTATTTTTATCGGAGATATGTTAGGTATTTCAAATCAGAAAGACATACTTGCGAAAGCGATGAAAGGTGATGTTGAATACAGCAAGTATGCCTTAGCAGAATTAGAACATAAAATAAATACGCAACAAATTATAGTAATTATTTCATTAGCTATTTCGCTTTTTATTGGTGTAATTTATATCGTATTATGGTTCGTGGCAAAAAAACGCCCGTTTCCTGCACTTTTAATTGCGTTTATCATATACAGTTTAATTTGGTTGATTGATATAATAATGAATCCCATTGCCATTCTGGGCGGCGCAATAAAAATATTAATATTTTTCTATTTGCTTTACGGTGTCCGTGCGGCGCATCGATATAATAAGTTTATGAAACAGAATGAGGAACAAAGTGTGAATCCGGGATTAGGGGGGAATCAATAGGTGACCCTACGGTATAATTTCGGCAAAAATGAGGGATGTTTGTAGGATAAACTTTACTTATTCAATAAACTAATCTTCGCCCCACCGAATTATTGAATTGAGTATGAGGGCTTACGAATTATAATTAAATTCGGCGGGTTCCGGGGCGGCGAAATCTTGACCGGTTGCGTTTTGATGCCCAGCTCCGTGATAGTGCGCGTCCCTGCCAAGGGATGGCAGCGGAGCGCGCCGGCTGGATAGCGGGCGTAAACTGTTCCGGCGGAATTTCCGAATGCCGGGAGATCGGTAGCGAGGTCCGGATAATTCGTTCAATATCACGGACCGTTCCACTCTGGTCCGGCGTGGCAAATGAGATGGCGTGTCCTTTCTGTCCGGCCCGGGCCGTGCGGCCGATGCGGTGCACGTAGTTTTCCGCCTCGTCCGGCAGGTCGTAATTAACAACCAGCTCAATTCCGATGACATCAATTCCCCGGGAGGCAATGTCCGTCGCGACCAGCACCTTATATCGGCCGGATTTGAAGCCGTCCAGCGCTTCACGTCGTTGACTCAAGGATCGGTCCGAATGTATTTCTGCGGCCGTGTAACCCATTTCCCTGATTGACCGGGCGATCTTGCCGGCGTTATGCTTGGTTCTAGAGAACAGCAGAACGGCTCCCGGATAGCGGGCCAGCAGTTTGTCCAGCAGTTTCAGTTTGGTTTCCCTCCTGACAATAAACAATTCCTGGGTAACCGTTTCAACGGTGGTGCCGGAAGGCGCCATCTCTACGGAAACAGGTAGTTTCATATGGCGGACGGCAATCGCCATAATATCATGGCTCATCGTGGCGGAAAAGAGCATCGTTTGCCTTTTTTTGGGCACATAAGATAATATTTTTTCCACCTGCGGCGCAAATCCCATATCCAGCATCCGGTCTGCTTCATCCAGCACGACCATAATCACATCGTGAAGCGCGACGTTGCGTCGCTCCAGATGGTCAATCAACCGGCCCGGTGTGGCGATGACCACCCGCGGGTTCCGTCGGAGTGTTTGTGTCTGTTCGTACATTGATGCGCCGCCGATCAGACAGGCCGTCTTTATTCCGAACGGATGAGCGACCGGCCTGAACGCCTCGTCTATCTGGAGGGCCAACTCGCGGGTCGGCGCCAGTACCAGCCCCATCCCGGCTTTCTGCCCAGAAGTAATCGGGACTCCGCTGCCGCCGCTCCGGGCCAGGCACTGGACCATCGGGATGGCAAAGGCATGCGTCTTACCCGTGCCTGTCTGGGCGATGCCGACAATGTCGTTTCCCTGGATGGCCAGCGGAATTACCTTGGCTTGAATCGGCGTAGGCGTTTGAAATTTGATGCGGGTAAGGACATCAAGGATTTTGGGCACGATGCCCAACCCGAAGAAATCAGACGCGGCCGGTTTAACGCCGGAGGTATCCATATTAGTTGGTTTATTCATCATATACGAATTCAGACGCGTTTATAAACAAGTTTATATACTTTATCACGGTGTAAAATAGCCAGAATCCATATTTCATTTTTAAGTATTTTATAAACTACCCGGTAATCGCCTACTCTAAGTTTCTAGTTACCCTGCAATGGTTTACGTAAGGGGTCCCCATATTTTTCCGGCTCGGTCATTAATCTGATTTCAATGGCCCGAAATATTCTTTTCCGGATTGTTTTATCAATCGCGGGTAAATCCTTTTCGTTTACTTTATGGTGGTAAAAGATACGATAAGGCATAAAATATTAAGTAGATATTTGCTTGTGAGACAATGCCTTACGGCGGTCAAATGTTTTTGTTCGTTCTTCCGCTATTTGAGTTAATAAAATATCTTCCAGATATTCCAAACTCCATTTTACCAGATCTCTTATTTTAAAGGAAAGCGAGACGCCATCACGTTGGGCCAATCTTCTGACAGATTGATAAAGAGGTCTCTCAAAAACAACATTGATTCTCGGATTTTTTGTTAACATAGTTTTATGTAACATATTTGTTCCACATTGTCAAGAAAAATCTGCCCTTCGGGCAGAGGCTTAGGGCAGATTTTTCTTGATCCTGACCCCGCCTTGGCGGGGGAAGGATCTAATTTAGATAACACCTGATATAATTTCCTATACAATCAAGTAAATTTTATTTTAGAAATTGTTCCAGCATCCGGTATTCTTCAAAAAGACCCTGCGGTTTAGAGCCGAGCGGGTTTTTGAAAAAGAAAGCCAGCTGAGTTTGCAATCCGCCGCGCCCCCGGCGCTGGGCGTATTCAACCAGCCGGATTAAATCCAGCACCAGCGG
>CAKKQI010000050.1 GCA_919901895.1 Candidatus Brocadiaceae bacterium
AACCGGGCAATTATTAAGGCAGACTTAAAGAGGAACGAAGAAGCATTGAAAGATCCGGAATTCAACCCCACGGACTTCGCAGTTACATTGACCCACGAAGCGCAGCACGCTAAGCAGCATATCGAAGGCGGGCTTGTTTATGCCTCGGTTTATAAAGAATATGAGGCGCATCTCGAGCAGAACAAGGTTTATGCTGAATTACTTCGTTCCGGTGCGCCACCATCAAAAGGGGAAATACACGCGGACTACCAAATCTTGAAAAGCGTCGGTGTAGATAACTACCAAAAAATAGTGCACTTGCGTTATAACTCCGATAGGCAGTTGAATATGAATATGGCCCAATTGCGTATAGATTTTAGCCAGGGTAAGATTAGTGAGGGGGAATATTGGTTCGGGTTGAAGAAGTTGCAGGTTGCATCATCTTTTGCGATGGCCTATGGGTCCGGGAAAACACCGGAGGAACAAAGAAAGCAACGTTTACCGGGAACCGGTTGGTTGACGGGAACGGAAGATGAACTTAGGAAAACGGAGAAGCACTATGAACAGTACAGAGGAAATTACAAATTTGAACCCTCCGATCCAAAGCACTAACGGCTCCCAGGGTATAAAGAATTTTACGGGCTGGTTGGCCGTGGAACTCGCAGTCATTTTTCTGTTGGCGCGACTCGGTATTTCTACCTTGCTTTATATCAGGCAGTGGGTATCCTTTCAGCCGTTCTTTCCAATCCTGGGTTGGTTGGTTCTTATATTGTTCCTTTTTGTTAGCAAGAGATTATTTCTGAGGCGAATGCCGGCGTGTTTTCGGTCCCCATTAGTGGTCTGCGCCACATTGGGCATCTCTCTGATTGTCATCATCTGGAGCGTTTTTTCTATCCGGCCATTCTTTGACGAGCAGTTTTGGAATATAGAAATATCCAGAAATGCGGTCCGGATGCTGGCCAGGTATGAAATGAAATTCAAAACTAAGACCGGCTCTTATACGGAAAATCTGGATGAACTCGGACGCACACTGTTTAATAATCCTTCTTATGTGAAGGATCGGCTTGGTCTTATATGGAAGGGGAAATCTTTGGATGATGTCATCAGAATTAAAGTCCGTGATGAAGGTGTTCTTCAGATATATGCTGTTCCGGTAGGTTTTCAGTTTAAAACCGACCAGATTGTCTACGACAGTTCTGAACCGAGATTGTTGGATATACCCCCCGGTTTTGCCGTGACTTGGAGTTTCGATCCCGGTATGAACTCAGACAAACTGATGCAATCGTGGTCTTACCAGATCTGGAGTTACGGTTCCGTTTTTGATTTAGATTTTGAACCGATTGATACAGCCAGACGGGCCTACAAAATTCAGTTCCCAGCGCTGTATGATGATAATGATCTGGACCAAGATGAGGCGTTCCGGACCCTTCCCGTGAATCTTGCTTGGTTTCTTGTGAACCTGGAGGAAAGATTTAAGTATCTGGGATCCTGCGAGGCACCCAATCAAGTGAGCGCCCAGAAAGTATGGGAGTTGTATCAGGTGGTCAAGAAAAGTCGTTTCACTACACTTCCAAAAGATATCGCTCCAAAAGAATTTTCCACTTTTGGGCAGGAATCTACTTGCATCAGCGTGCGAATGGCCGGTAAGGTTTACGAATCCCGCCTATCGGACAGCCCCAGAACCCTGGCTGATGAAGGAACCAAACAGTTCTTCTTATCCGATGGAAGGGTCACGCGGTTCCTCCAGGTGCATGCGTGGTTTAGGAACACCCTGTTGACCAAAAATAAATGAGCGAATCTATTTTTCTAAAATCACCACGGCCGCGGCAACGGTGGTAGTATGGGTTAGTGAAAGATGGACCTGTTTTACTTTTAATTTAGTACAGATATTGTTTGCTTGTCCGGACAATTGTAATTGAGGTTTCCCTTCTTTTGAATTTCTAACTTCAATATCTTTCCAGCCGGGGCTGTTTTTTCTTCCCCAGCCCAATCCCGCGGCTTTCATAAACGCCTCTTTAGCCGCAAAACGGACGGCGAAATGCTGGTTGGGGTCTTTTTTACGTTTGATGCAATAGCGGATTTCTTTCGGCGTAAAAATCCGCCGAAGAAAATGACGTTTATAGCGCCGGATCCCTTCTTTAATCCGGTTTACTTCAGTAACATCAATTCCAATGCCAATAATCATAAATAAAATTTTCCTCTCGTAAAATTTTATCCTTTAGGCCAGGTTCTTAGTATACATTAGGATATTTAAAAATTCAATAAATCTTTAACTCTCGCTAAATTATGATAGACTGTCTGTATGATAAAAGCAGTAACCTTTGATCTCTGGCAGACTTTGATTTACGAAACGCTGGAGCAAGAGATTAAAAAACGTAATCGGCGGGTTGAACAAATTACCAATCTTCTGGCCGGTGCCGGCTATCAAACCGGACCTGAAGCGGTGGCTCGCGCCCACGAGCAGGTCTGGATGAAATGCCGGGAAATCTGGTCAAAGGATATTGATTTTCCGATTCGCACCCAGATTTTATTCCTGCTGGAATTTATTGATTCTAAATTTACGGCGGAGCCACTGCCGGAACCTTTTTTAGACGAGATAATTGAAGCATACGTTAGCCCGGTTTTTATGGAATTGCCTTATCTGACCGATGGCGTTCCGGAAATTCTTCAGTCCTTAACGGAACGCGGCATTAAGATAGGATTAATTTCCAACACCGGCCGGACACCCGGTCGATACTTAAGGGACGTATTACAAAAACTGCAAATAGGCCGCTATTTTATAACGATGTCTTTTTCGGACGAACTGCTTATTCGTAAGCCATCGCCGGAGATTTTTTATCAAACGTTAGGGAAAATTGGTGTCACCCCGCAAGAGTCCATTCACATCGGGGATGATCCGCAAGCGGATATTACCGGGGCTAAACGCGTTGGTATGAAAACAGTTTGGCTGAAGAACAATAATTTTTCTTTAGAGGAATTGCCGCCGGCTGATATTATCGTAGAGCAGTTAGAAGGTCTTAGCCAACGCCTGCTCAACATGGTTTAAAACCGAAGGGCGATATTTACTCCCGTGCTCCAGTTGCTTAAATCAACCTTTCTTTGCGGCAAAACCCTCAGGTTGTCTTTTAATGAGAATGGTTCAAGCCATTCAGCCGTAACATCCAGTGAAAATGTGATATTCCGGGCCGAAATATATTTTAATCCGGCCAACAGATGATATCCGGGAGTATTACGGGCTTTAAATTGATTATAGATCGACTGGTCGGCATCAAAATTTACATACCGCAGGTAGCTAAACCCAGCGCCGATATAAGGTTTGAAAGAATGGTGCCGGCTCAACCCGGCAATTAAACTGAGACTCAGCGGTGTTTCTTTTAACGTCCCGGCTTTAATATTGTTCCGCTTGGTGTCTTCGTAATCGGCGGTTAACATTCCAATTTTAAGTTTTAACGTGCTGTTCTCATTGATGGTATGAGCCAGCGTAAAAAAATATTTCTGGATTTTGGAAAACTCGTCGCTCGTTGGTTTGGTGGAATTGAATTCTATGCCTAATTCTAAACTTTCAGCCAGTGCATATTTCTTTAAAAACTCATCCGTCGAGTCTTCGGCTCCAGATAATTGATTGACTGCTAATAAACAGACGACCAACAGGGAAATACCTAATCCGGGCCAGATTCTTTTCATAAATAAATCCTCCTGAAACGGCAAACAAATATAATAACTGGTTCGTATTATTAAAAGTATAGCACCTCGTTACAAAAATGCAATATTTTTTTATTTTTTATTATAGTAAATTTTGTGATAGATTTTAAAAAGGAAATTTCATTTCATAGGGAAATGCATTTCCTGGTAAAAACCGGGTAAGCGTAAAGCAAATCATCTTGACAATAATAATAAATTTGTTATGCTTATTTTTCAGACTTTTAAAGGGTTTCTTTTTACGGTAGCCGCCTCGCTTTAGCGGGGCGTATATTGGAACGAATTTTTATTTATTTCGCTCCGAAATCATTCGGAGCGGCTACCTTATTAGACAGCCTGGTCTGTTAACATAAATTTTTCTCAAAGGGAAAAATTTGTACGGGAGGAATTTTATGGGTATTAACCGTAAATGGTTGCTGGTTTTTATCCTGTTAGGGGGAGTTGTCCTCGGCTTGGTGATTGGTAAATATTATGAACTGGTTACTACCGAAGCCCAGGATAATGCTAAAGAACTGGAAGATTTACGAAAGAGTTTGCAGGGGGAGAAAGATCCGTTAAAATTATTCAGTAAAGTCGCCCGATGTGTCACTCCTTCCGTGGTCAATATCAGCACCAAGAAAACGATTATGCTGACGCAGGAAGACAGTTTTTTTCCGTGGTTTTATCGGCGTTTGCCCAGCGAGCGGAAGCAAATCGGTTCAGGTGTAATTGTGGATGACCAGGGATATATTCTTACTAATAATCACGTGGTGAGCGGGGCGGAAGAAATAAAAGTTACCCTTTCCGATAAACGCGAATTTGTCGGTAAAGTTATCGGGACCGACAAATTAACCGACCTGGCCGTTGTTAAAATTAATGCCAAAAATCTGCACCACGCCGTGTTAGGGAATTCCGATAACCTTGAAGTGGGTGAATGGGTCGTGGCCATCGGGAATCCCTTCGGTTTAGACCATACGGTTACTTCGGGAATCATCAGTGCTAAACGCGGTGAGATTGATGACCTCAGTGATTATACCGGTTTTATTCAAACCGATGCGGCTATTAATCCCGGTAACAGCGGTGGGCCGCTGGTAAATTTGCAGGGAGAAGTTATCGGTATTAATTCGGCCATCGTTTCTCAAACCGGCGGATACCAGGGAATCGGTTTTGCCATACCGATTAATCGGGCTAAAAGTATTATGAATAAATTAATCGAGCGCGGGAAAATTGAACGGCCTTTTCTCGGCGTGCAATTGAGCGAGATAAATGAATCACTGGCCCATTATTATGACCTGCCGGACGTAGCCGCACTTTTGAAACTTTTAAAATTAAATGAACCGAAAGGTATTTTTATTATTTCGGTCGTTAATGACTCGCCGGCTGATAAATCCGGTCTGATGGAAGGTGATGTCGTGCTTGAGTTCGCCGGGAAACAGGTTAATAAACCAAACGACCTGACCAGCGCTATTTCTCAGAGCAAAGTTGGCGATACCGCGACTATTAAACTTATTAGAAATGGAAATGAAGTATCAATGAAAATTAAAGTGGGAGAAAGAGAATAAATTTAGACCTATTTTTTTTACCTTGTTTCTACCTCATACTTTTCAAATTCAATTGGAAAAGTATAAGTAAAAGTAATCCTCGCCCTTTCTAATAATTTACCTTCACCGTCCATTTTAGTAATGTCCACCCGGTTCATATTCCATAATTTACCGTATTTCACCGGGGTAAGGCTGATTTTCAACCTTTCGTTTTCATCTGAGGATTCAATTTTTTCTATAAATAAGAATCAAGTTAATTTGTTAATATTGACAGCAAAAGATTATTAAATTATAATAATAAGTATGAAAGATTCCTTTAATCGTGAAATTAATTATCTGCGTATTTCGGTGACGGACCGTTGTAATTTCCGCTGTCAGTATTGCCTGCCGTCCGAAGGAGTGGCTTTACTTCCTCGTGAACAAATCCTATCTTACGAAGAAATTCTGGAGGTAGCCCGCGCTGCCGTAGAAGTGGGAATCAACAAATTCCGTATTACCGGTGGAGAGCCGTTAGTCAGGCCGGGGGTAGTAGGTTTTTTAGAGCGTCTTATTAATTTAACCGGTGTGAAAAGGGTTTCTCTAACCACCAACGGCTATCTTTTAGGGGAATACGCCGAAGAATTAAGCCGTTTGAATCTGGGGAGCATCAATATCGGTTTGAATACCTTGCAGGAAGCCCGTTTTAAACAGATTACCGGAGTTTCTAATAACCGGCTTGTTCTAAAAGGAATAAAAAAATTGGTGGAGTATGGGTTTGAACGGGTTAAAATTAACACCGTGCTGTTAAAAAATGTTAATGAAGATGAAATCTTAGACTTTGCCCGTTTAACCGGCAAATATCCGGTCTCCGTTCGTTTCATTGAATTTATGCCCTGCGGAAAATGGTCGGAAAATATGGATAAAGTTCTGATGGGCGATGAGATTATTTCGGTCATCGAAAAAGGACTGGGAAGATTGAATCCTGAATCGGGCGTTCCAGGCGATGGTCCGGCCCGGTATTTTAAATTACCGGACGCTCAAGGGACACTGGGATTCATTATGCCGGTGACCAATCCTTTTTGTAACCGTTGTAACAGGTTACGGCTGACTTCGGATGGTTTGATTAAATCCTGCTTGCTTTCAACCGAGCGGGTAAATATTAAGCCCTGGGTAAGCGACCCTTCGGTAAACTCAGGGGCTGAGCCGGCCGAAGCCCATCAAAAATTAGTGGAGATGCTTAAAAATATTATTACAAAAAAACCGTATGCGCATGAGGGTTGTCGGGATATCCAGATGTCAAAAATAGGAGGATAATGACAAAATTATAAATGATGAGTTATAAGTTACGAATTAAAGGATTGCGGAATTATTTATTACTCATCATTTATCATTTATAACTTAGCATTATGGTTCTAACGCATTTGACAAAAAAAGGTTCGGTTAAGATGGTTGACGTGGGCGATAAAGCCACGACCAAACGCCGGGCCGTCGTGCAGGGAAAAGTTCTGATGAAACCGACGACTCTGCGGGCCATTACGGCCGAGCGGGTAAAAAAAGGAAATGTTTTGGAAACAGCTCGCATTGCCGGTATTATGGCCGCCAAAGAAACGTATAAACTCATTCCTTTATGCCATCCGCTGAATGTAACCAATGTTAAAGTTGATTTTAAAATAATCCAGCCAAAAAAAATTAAAGATTTAAAAAATATGCCGCCGGCCGTAATTGAAATTACCACAACGGTTGAGGCGATTGACCGGACCGGTGTGGAAATGGAGGCGCTGGTCGGCACCACGATTTCTGCCCTGACCATTTATGATATGTGCAAGGCGGTTGATCGGGGTATGCAAATCACCGATATAAAACTAATGGAAAAATCCGGCGGCCGGAGCGGGCATTATAAAAGGAACCACGAATAAACACGAATGAAGACGAATAAATACAGGTTAATTATTATTATTTTCTTTCTGGCCGTTTCCGCTGGCGGTGTTGCTGTTTCTCAATCTAATCTTGATAAATTTCTTCTGAAAAGCGAAGATGAAATCTTGTCTGAAGTTGCCAAATTACCGGATAAGGATATTAATTTAGGTGCGGTGGCATTAGTTCTGGCAAAAGGATATTATCCGGAAATAGATATTAAGAAATACTTATTTCAACTGGATAAAATGGCTGAAGAGTTAAAAGAGAGAATAGGCAATGAGGACAAGCCTCAAAATATAGTTCAGATAATTAATGATTATCTGTATAAAACTAAAGGTTTTATCTCAGGTTATACTGTTACGGAAGGAAAAGGGACGGAAGGAATTTATCTATCCAGTGTTTTAGATAAAAAAGAAGGGCAGTGTTTAGGATTATCTGTTTTATATCTTGCATTGGCGGAAAGATTAAAACTCCCTCTTTATGCGGTAGGATTACCCGACCATATGTTTGTCCGCTATGATAATAGAACTCAACAAATTAACATTGAAACATCAAAAGAGGGGAATAATCTTTCTAAGAACGAATACCTTAAATGGTTGAAGGAATGGGGTGATGAAGCCTCAGAGAAACTTAAAGATGTACCGGAACACATTGGGAAAGACTATGAAAATCTAGCGAAATCAATTCCAATGACGAGTGATGACCTTGACCGTGGAGGGTATTTTAAGAATTTATCCAAGAAAGATGTAATTGCGCATCTGATTATTAACCGTGTTTCTAATTGGGTATACATTTCTAAAAATGACAAGGCGGTAAAGGATATTGAAAAGACCATTTTGCTTAATCCTGATTATCCTCAACTTTGGGCGATGATAAGTAATGAATATTTGAAGATTGGCAATATGGAAAATGCCTTAAAATATATTGAACAAGCGTTGAAGAAATCTCCACAAGCATTTTTATTCTTCAATCAGAGAGCGGTTCTTTATTGCAGGAGAAGTGAATTCGATAAAGCATTGTCAGATTTGAATGAAGCAATAAAATTAAATCCTGATTACGTTGGTGGATATTATGAACGGGGTTATATATTCGACAAGAGGAATGAATATGATAAAGCATTAATAGAGGTTGATAAAGCCGTAGGGGTATGTCCGGGAGATTATAAATCGCATTTGGCTCGCGTAAAAATTCTTTATTATAGAAAAAAGGATTATGATAAGGCATTAGAAGAATTAAAAACAGTCAGCCATCTCAGGCCAAAATATGCACGGCCATATTATATTAAGGGGTTAATTTATCGAGATACTGGTGATTATAAATCGGCAATAACGGCGTTTGAGAAATGTCTTAACCTTGAACCGAATGGTCAATATGCCGAACCGGTTAAGAAATATATTGAAGAGATTAAACCTAAGATTGATGAGGAATAACGAAGGGGTTTAAAAATATTTATGGCAAAGATAGTCGGGGTTTGTCTCAGCGACCGGAAGGGCATCTCAAAAAAGAACGTGGGTGAGGCCTATCTGGAAGCGGGGCGGGGTGTAAAAGACGATGCAAACGCCGGTCCCTGGCACCGCCAGGTGAGTCTGCTGGCCAAGG
>CAKKQI010000051.1 GCA_919901895.1 Candidatus Brocadiaceae bacterium
ATTTATTTTAATCGCCTCCTGTAATTCGCGAAGCGCCTCGGTTTCCAAATATTTGGTTAAACACCACTGGGCCAATTTATAATGCCCTTCCGCGTCATTGGGTAAAATTTCAACCAGTTTTTGCCGGTATTGCTCCGCCCACGTATAATGGCGTTTAAGATGCGAAATCTCGTTCCGGTCATAAGGAATAAATTTAGCACTGCCTTTCGGCAAAAAATATATTTTCGCTTCGTCTTCCGCAATCACCCGGCCCTTCCGGAAAGTGTTATCTTTAAAATAAATCAGGTCGTCTTCTAAAACTTCCGGCGGCGGTTGAAACGGCCGGGCCGATTTATCCAATTTCGCATCGTCAATCAACCGGTTGATTTCATCCGGAGAAGGCAAATCGGCCGCCCCGATAACTATCGGGGCCGGTGAAACACTGTCTTTATAAACCGGATTGTTAACGGAAATACTCATTAAAGGTAATTGATAATATTGTAAATCCGGATAAGGAGTCAGTAAAATATATCCGGGTTTTTTCAAAATAGCATCCGGCAGCGGCAACTCTACCCAGAATTCCACTTTCTGGGTTGAAGAAATAAAAGGATTACGGCCAACGGCGAACCGCTCCAGTGTCTTGGGGTCTAGAGAGGAATCCGGCTCACTCACGGGCGCCGGGGTATAAGTTTTAAACGGAATGGCCGAGCGCTCCGGCTCCGATGATTTACCAGCCAAACGGTCAAAAAATATCATTACCCCGATTAAAAGCAAACCGCCGGAAAGTAATAAAATTTTTTCTTTAATATTATTTTTCATTTTATTTTTATCCCGCTAACTAAGATTTTAACCTGCACCGAATCAACCGATTGGTTATCGTTGGTTAAAATAATTCGTTCAACCGGTAAAATTCTCCGGTCTGATTGGAGGGCCTGAAGAAATTTTACCACCGCTGCAAAAGGCCCGATGGCTTCCAGTCCGACCATATTTTTATTGCACCACTCATTCTGAACAAGCCCGCCGCCGGCCAATTCCGGGAAGAGATTGGCCGGTCCGACTTTTAATATCTTGCGGCAACCGCTTTCCAACGCCAGGGTAACGACCTGCTCAACCAGATCTAATTTTTCAAAATAATCAGGAATAATCTCCGGTTGAATATTTGAGGTGGGGAATCCGAGCGAGGACGGCAACTCAATGTTTCCGGCCACTGATTTCTTTTGCAGGTCCTTTTGAAGCTCCTGTAAACGTTGATGAAAATCGATCAAAAGATTCTGACCGGGTTGCCCGCTTCCACCCAAGGCGGAGTATTTCGGACTAACCCGGAAATGAACCCGGTCCTTTAAATTGTTAAGTTTTTGGGCTAACTCCTGATTTTCGGTTTTAATATTCCGGATGCTCTCCTGGCCGTAAAAACCTCCCCGGGAAGAATGCTGGGATATTTCGGTGCGCAGTTTACTCTGCTCCTGCCTGGTTGAAGTAATATCTTTCCAGACCGGGCCAAGCCAAAAGAAATAAAAAACTAAAGCAACCACCGTCATTACGCCAAGCGTCAGAATATTTTTTTTGTTGTCTTGCCACATATTATTTCACCCTTATCTCAAAAATCATCTTACCCCGGGTGTTTCCTTCCTCC
>CAKKQI010000052.1 GCA_919901895.1 Candidatus Brocadiaceae bacterium
TGCCAAACCGATGACCTATGATTGTTATCATGATATTAAAAAAGGGAAGGCCCCGAAAACCGCGCCGACTTATATTAAAGAATAAATTAATTCGGTTTGTTTCGTGTTATGATTCGTGTTTATTCGTGTTAACAGGAGAGAAAAAATGAAAAAATACCGATGCAAATTATGCGGGTATATTTATGACCCGGCTAAAGGCGACTCGGATGTGGGAGTAAAACCCGGCACGCCGTTTGAACAATTGCCGGATGATTGGGTTTGCCCGGCCTGCGGGGCGCCCAAGTCGGAATTTGAGTCGGTGGATTGAATAATATATTAATTTTAAGGAGTTTTTTTATGGGAACAATATGTTTTATAATTCTTAAAGCCGCCCGGGTGGTCGATACGCCTTTTGATTTGCCTATTTTATGTTTGCTTATTTCTCTCGATTCTAATGCCTTGGTGGGGTTTCTTCGTTATCGGCGCTGTCGTAAGAAAGCATCAGGATAATATTATTCTGGCGTCAACCACCGTTAAATTTCTTTCATTAATAATCGCCGGATTAATATCCAGTTCTTTGATTTCCGGATGCTCCAGCAGTAACGATGAAACCTTTAAGAGGGCATCCGTAATAGCATTCAGGTTAACCTTTTCCTTTCCGCGATAACCTTTTAAGATCCGGTTGCCTTTTATTTCGTTAATCATTTCCCGGGCATCGGTTCCGGTAATGGGGCAGATGCGTAAGGCGAAATCTTTTAAAACCTCGGTAAAAATCCCGCCCAGTCCGAAAAGAATCGCCGGTCCGAAGATTTCATCCCGCCGCCCGCCGATAATGATTTCCTGTCCGCCTTTTATCATTTTTTGAACCAGGAACGAATTCTGGATTCCTGCTTTTGCAGGAATGACGCTGGGCAGGACGTTTGACGCAAGACGCAAAACTCGTTTCGCTGCCATTTTGAGTTCCTGCTCATTATTAATATTAAGAATCACGCCACCGACATCCGATTTATGGATGATTTTTTCAGAGGCGATTTTTAAAACGACCGGGTAGCCGATTTGCCGGGCGGCCTTGAGGGCGGCGTGTTCATCCTGGCATAATACTTCCCGGGTGACAGGAATGCCATAACGCTTAAGAAGTTTTTTAGATTCATATTCACCGATAAATGAGAGGCGACCACGAGGGTCGCCGCTACAATAATGTTTGGTGTAGCGGCGCGGTTTGTCCGTGCTTAATTTCTTTCGTATTTGCCGGTATTCCAACAAACCTCGATACGCCCGCACGGCCCGTTCCGGGGCAGAAAAAACTGGGATCTGATGTTTATGGAATTCTTGGCTGATGAAAGGGTCGTCCACCAAAACTGCAACTATTGGTTTTTTATATTTTTTTTTCGCTTTGATAAAAGCCCGGGCAAATTCCGGCCGGTCCAGATTGACGTTTAAAGCGATGACCCCGCCGATATTTGGTTGCCGGACAACCAAATCCACGCAGGGTTCATAATTCTCC
>CAKKQI010000053.1 GCA_919901895.1 Candidatus Brocadiaceae bacterium
GACGCTCGCCAAAGGACGAGTCAGTCCTGCGGCTGAAATCAGTCCTATGGCTGATACGATCAAGTTTTTTGACCTTATGTTCACCCTATTTATTTTTTTATTTACAAAACCTGCTCCATCGGTTATAATCTAAAAGTATTTAATTTTCCCATTATTGATGCGCCCTTAGCTTCCCGCCTCGGCGGGATCAGTCCTTCGGCTGACAGCCCCGAAAGGTCGGGACTTCACTTAAGGGTAAGGACTCACTATTGATGCGCCCTTAGCTCAGTCCGGTAGAGCAGCTGACTCTTAATCAGCGGGCCGCAGGTTCGATTCCTGCAGGGCGCATTTCTTAATTATAAATGATGAATTATAAATTATGAATGAAAGAATGGCTTCTTTAATAATTCAGCATTCATAATTTATAATTATTATCAGCCCCCGTAGCTCAAACCCGAAAGGTCGGGATTTCGCTCGGGGAAAGGACTCATTATTTATGCGCCCCCGTAGCTCAATTGGATAGAGCAACGGATTTCTAATCCGTAGGTTGCAGGTTCAAATCCTGCCGGGGGTATTTATCGGTAACTCTAAAGGGCGGATGGCGGCACGACGGAGGCTGGTCCGCCTTTGGGGCGAAGAATTGGCAGACCCCGTTAGAAGTCATCAGCCAAATGATTCGGGAGGGCATCCCGTTCGGGCGTGACTACTTCTAATGGAGCAGGCGCGTCCCGCACCTGCGTGGGTGGTGGAACTGGCAGACACGTAGGTTTTAGGAGCCTATGCCGCAAGGCTTGCGGGTTCAACTCCCGCCCCACGCAAATGCGGAATGGGAAACCGTGCCCCGATAAATATCGGGGTCTCGCCCATTATAAAATTTAATCTATCAAATTTTTATACGTCCCGCTGAGATGGACGGGACAGAAGGGAAATTTATGAGCATCACTTATAAACCGAACGCTCGTAAGCGCCTGAAAAAACACGGGTTCAGACGACGGATGAAAACTAAGGGCGGCCGGAAAATTATCAGCCGCCGGCGAGCTAAAAAAGCGTGGAAACTCTCGGCCAGCGATGAATAAAAAATCGCCCCGAAAAGATCAGGAACTTCGCCTAAGGATAAGAACTCATCATTTAGGCGCCCTTAGTTCAGCCTAAAGCCAGTTACACCCTGGCTACGGACTAAATAAGATTTTTTCCGTATTTGAGCAGGAAAAATTCCTGTTTTCCCCACATTTTTTTCTTACTCGGCCGGTCAAGATCGTTATAATCCAACAGGTGCAATAGTCCATGAATACAATAACGTAAAATTTCCTGCAGCACAGGGATTTTACGTTTTCGCGCTTCAGATCCGGCCGTCTGCGTCGAAACAACTATTTCGCCTAAGATCCGGTCCCGGCCTAACCAATCTCTGAGCGGAAAGGCCAGGACATCAGTAACCCGGTTACGTCTCAAATAACGCCTGTTTAATTTTTTTATGTCCTCATTATCAACCATCGTAATGCTTAAATAAGCATCGGACAACCTGTGTTTTCGTAAAATTATTTGAAGAATTATTTTAATCAGGCGAATTTTTCCCGAAGTGATTTTGACGGAAGAATTTTCGGTATTGACAATAATCATTCTGTTTCCGCCTCAGACGGACCGGTTATTTTGAGATTCGGAAACGGCCGTTTCATCAGGATACTTTATCCGGGCGTGAAAAATACCGGCCAGCACCCTGGTAAAAGTATCTTCAATCTTTTTTAATTCGCCCATCGTTAGATTACTTTGGTCCAACTGGCCATCCAGCAACTTACTTATAATAATGCCGTGGACCAAATTTTTCAGTTTTGCCGGAGTAACACTTGGAAGAGTCCGCGAAGCTGCTTCAATGGAATCGGCCAGAAGAACAATTCCTGTTTCCTTAGTCTGAGGTTTGGGGCCGCCATACCGGAATGATTCCGGTGCGACCTGGTTTTCATTAGAGCCGTTATTTTTCTCGCACGCTTCATGGTAAAAATATTTAACAACAGATGTTCCGTGATGGCATTTGATAAAATCAAAAATCGGCGCCGGCAAACGGTGATATCGGGCAAACTCGATCCCGTCTTTCACATGAGCGGTAATAATCAACGTACTCATCGTCGGGGCAAGATCTTTATGTTTACTGGCCGTATCAGTTTCATTTTCAACAAAATATTCCGGCTTATTCAGCTTACCCACATCGTGGAAATAAGAGCCGACTCGCGCCAGCAATGAATTAGCGCCGACGGCCTCAGCCGCTGCCTCGGCCAGATTGCCTACCCGCAAAGAATGATGGTATGTCCCGGGGGCTTCCAGAGAAAGTTGCTTTAACAATGGCTGGTTCATATCGGTTAATTCCAACAGACTCAAATCGGTTAAAACGCCGAATAATTTCTCAATAAACGGTTGTATTCCTAAAATAATAAAGCCGGAAATAAATCCATTGGCAAAGGAGGCCAGCAAATCTTGAAATAATGAATTTGGAAACGGCTCGTTGATTATTTTTTGAGAAAAATCTACCAGGGTTATTTCCAGCAGAATTTTTTTGGAAATAACCATCACCAGTGTTAAAAAACCGGCTAAAGCGCCCAGTTTAATCAATTTTGCCCGTGCTCGTAAACCGGTCAAACCAATAATTCCGACGAGGGCGCAGGGCAAGTGAATTATAATATTTGAAAAATCAGCCGGTTCTACCAAAAGCCAAGCAAGAAAAATCTGGAAAAATAAATTTAGCACTGCTAATTGCTGCGAATAACCGATCGCCATAATCATTGACGTCAACATAACCGGCAAAAAATAAAGCGGCCACCGGAACTTCAAGAAAAGACCCAATAATACCAGGAGAGCGATTGAAATTAACCCGAAGAAAAATAATTTAACCGGCGTTAAAAACAAAGATGGATAAAGAGCCCTCAAACAAAAAAACATTAAAAAAACAGAAACGGTTGTGATAATAACCGCCGCCGTAAGACGGCTTAAGGTTGCCAGGTAAGGTGACCCGAGTGTACCGGTAATGATTAAAGAAAACAAAAAAACTACCAGCAGATAAGTAGACCAGCGCGTTGATTTAATCCGGTTTTCTATTTTTTTAATAGATTTTGATTTTTCCGGCTGAATCCTTCTTAATTTTTTCTTACCGAATAAAAACATATGGTTATTTTTAAATATGTTATATTTTATACCATAATCTCTAACGGGGTCAATGTAAATACCGTTTTAAAATCAGGCCGGTGTGGGAACGTTTATTTTGTATTATTTCTTCCGGCGAACCGGCCGTAATTACTGCTCCGCCGGCTTCACCGCCCTCAGGCCCAAGATCAATAATATAATCAGCTGTTTTTATTACATGCATATTATGTTCTATCACCAGCACGGTATTTCCCGTATTAACCAAACGGTTTAAAACATTAAGTAATTTGCTGATATCGGAAAAATGCAAACCGGTGGTCGGTTCATCCATAATATAAAAAGTGCGCCCGGTGCTTACCCCTCCCAATTCAGCCGCCAGTTTAATCCGTTGCGCTTCACCTCCGGAAAGAGTGATACTTGATTGTCCCAACGCCATATACCCAAGACCAACATCTTCCAGCGTTTGAAGGAAACGCTTAATTTTAGGGAAATTCCTGAAAAAATCGATCGCTTCGCTTATTTCCATCTCCAGCACCTCGGCAATATTCTTGCCTTTGTATCTTATTTCCAATGTTTCCCGATTGTAACGCCGGCCTTTACAGGTCTCGCAAACAACATGCATATTAGGCAAAAAATGCATTTCAATTTCTTTGGTTCCCTGCCCTTCGCAATCGGCACAACGACCGCTTTTAAGATTAAAACTGAACCGGCCGGGCTGGTACCCCCTGATTTTTGATTCTTTCACCAGCGCGTAAAGACGGCGAATTTCATCAAATACCCCTGTATAAGTAGCCGGGTTAGAACGCGGCGTCCGCCCGATGGGCGACTGGTCAACCACAATAACCTTATCAATGTTTTCTATCCCGAGAATCCGGTCATGTTCACCGGTATGGATTCGGCTTTTATAAAGATACCGTTTTAAGGACTTATAAAGTACTTCTTCAACCAGGCTGCTCTTACCTGAACCGGAAACGCCGGTGATACAACAAAAAATACCCAGCGGGATTTGCACATTAAGATTTTTTAGATTATTAGCCCGCGCCCCCTGGATTTCCAGGCAATAATTTTTAGAAACCGGACGCCGTCTGGCCGGCACTTCTATTTTTAACTCGTTTTTAAGATATTGGACTGTCTGGGAATGGTTGGTGGCCAGTATTTCTTCCCATGTTCCGGAGGTAACAATCTGACCGCCGTGTTTACCGGCTCCGGGCCCCATATCAACAATATAATCAGCCGCCCTAATCGTATCCTCATCATGTTCTACCACAATAACGGTATTACCCAAATCACGTAATTTCTTTAAGGTATTTAATAATCTTTGATTATCACGCTGATGCAAACCGATGGTTGGCTCATCCAGAACATAACACACGCCGACCAAGCCGGAGCCGACCTGGGAAGCCAGTTTTATCCGTTGGGCCTCTCCGCCGGACAGAGTGGAACTCTTACGATCCAGGGTTAAATAACCCAGTCCGACGTCAACCAAAAAATAAAGACGGCTTTGAATTTCTTTTAACAACGGTTGAGCAATCAGCCGGTGTTCCGGCCCGAAAGATAAACTCTTAAAAAAAATAACCGCCTGATCTATATCCATCTGGATAATTTCGGAAATATTTTTTTCGCCGATTCGGACCGATTGGGCTTCAGGCTTTAAACGCGTTCCCTGACAAGCCGGACAAGGCAATTCACTCATATAAGAAAGAATCCGGTTTTTCACATAATCACTGGTCGTATTCCGAAAACGCCGTTCTAAACCGGGGATAACGCCTTCAAAAGAAGCGCTCTGTTTTTTTTCATCAAGATTATTTGTCCCGTTCATTAAAATTCTTCTTTTCTCTTCCGGTAATTTATAAAAAGGCGTATTAAGATTAATATCAAAAGAGTAAGCAAAATCCCGCAAAATATGATGATAATAAATGGCCAGGCGGTGTCCCGATTTCCGCCAGGCATCAATCGCCCCGTTATTTAAGGTCAATGACTTGTCCGGTATAATCAAATCAGCATCCAATTCCATTTTTGTACCCAGCCCGTTACAAACCGGGCAGGCCCCGTAAGGACTATTAAAAGAAAAAACCCGGGGGCTTATTTCTTCAATATTAACCCCGCATTCCGGGCAGGCAAAATGTTCGCTGAAGATAGTATCAAACCAGCGCTCTCGCAAACCGGTTGGGGCTGTTTTTTCCTCGGAAATAATCAGCAACCCTTCGCCCAATCGCAATCCCGTTTCGATTGAATCGGCCAGCCGTTCTTTAATATTGGGACCGGTAATTAAACGGTCAACAATTACTTCAATATTATGTTTTTTATTTTTATTAACAATAATTTGCCGGCGCCGGTTGGCCAGTTCCATCACTTTCCCGTCCACCCTGACGTAGCCGAACCCGTTTCGTTTCATTTTTTCAAATACTTCACGGTGCTGACCTTTTCGCCCGCGGACTAACGGCGCCAGAATCATAATTTTCACCTGGGGCGGCCGGACCATGACGCGGTCAATAATCTGCTGGGCCGATTGGCGGGTAATTTCCTTCCGACATTTATAACAATGTATTTTCCCAACCCGCGCGAATAAAACACGCAGGTAATCATATATTTCCGTCGCCGTGGCCACAATAGAACGCGGGGTTCCTACGCCGCTGCGCTGCTCAATGGAAATAGTCGGCGGCAACCCCCTGATATTCTCAACCTCCGGTTTAGCCATCTGCTCCAGAAACTGCCGGGCGTAAGCCGAAAGACTTTCTATATAACGGCGCTGCCCCTCGGCATAAATCGTATCAAAAGCCAGTGATGACTTTCCTGAACCACTCACGCCGGTAATAACCACTAATTTATCGCGCGGAATTTCAATATTAATATTCTTCAGGTTATGAGTCCGCGCCCCTTCAATATAAATATGCCGACTGACATCCGGTTGAGATGGAACGAACCTATTTTTTATCATATAGCTACCGGGGAAATTTAAGGATTATCTTAAACCTATTATTATAGCATCATTAAATATGATGTCCAGACAAAAATTTGGGGTGCATCCCTGAATGGTGGTAGTCTTAATAAGCGGATGAGATTGCCACGCCCCCCGATGTCCATCGGGGGACTCGTAATGACCCTACTGAACAACGATTTGGGAAATGGTCATATCGCAGAGAATGGTTGATTCTTTGGTATTTTTGCGGCGGAGATGGAATGTTTCCACACTCATAATGATTTCCGATTTAGCCACGGCGTAAAGAAATTTAATAACTTGCTCCATTTCTCCTTCCAGACTCACCTGAACGGCGGACCGTTGCTTATCACCGGACGTTAAGGTCATCGGGGTAACCCCCTGCAAGACCAGGCCGCTTTCCAGAGCTAACTGACTGATATTGCCCTGGAATTGTTTCTCGCCGCTGCCGGTTAAATAACTTTCATATTGCTGGTATTCCCCGGCAATCTTTACTTTTCTATTCAAAATGGCTTTATCTTCTTTCAAATCGTTTTGCATCAGAAGAGATTTGTATTCAACATTATTTAACCGCCCTAAAGTCGGACTAAAAATAAAATAATTCATTAAAGCCAGCCCCGCGATTGCGGCGGTAATGTAAAAAATTGTTTTTTCCCGTTTTGAAAGTTTTGAAATAAAAAACATTTTATTTCCTACGTTAATGATTACACCGATTAAAAAAACAGATTACACAGATAAAATCAGCATCGGGAATCTGTGTAATCTATTCTAAGAATCACTGTAATCATATTATCTCCTTATTGACTTCCCAGCAAAGTATTGGATTCCAGGGAAAACGATATGGTAAAATCCGATTGGTCTATTTTCGGATCTTTCACCTCACTAAAATAAGATGATTCCTCCAGAGTTTTGGCTAACTGATAAATGATACTGCTTTCCTGGCTGGTGCCCTGAATGGTCATAACACTTTCAGTCCGATTAAAACTTATATCGCGCAGATATATTTTTTGGGGCACCAGATTGATTAATTCGTCCAGGGCATCAAGCGCCTGGAATCTCAGATTCAGATGTTTTTTTAATCTGGTAATCTTTTCTTCCTGTTTCCTGAGTTGAACTGATTCCTCGTGATAGCAATCGTATATTTTTTTTAAATTTTCAAAATAATTATTTTTCACATAGGCTTTCTCCACCAGAGTCGCGGTAACAATTACCAGGATAAGGATGATCAGAGTCCCAACCAGGATAATATCGCGATTTTTTTCAGCCACCGCTTCCCTGATTTTTAACTCTTCCGGCGTGAGGTCAATCAATACTTTTTTATATTCAAACGGTGCAGCAATCGTTGATAAAAAAGAAAAATTCCGCATCAGCGTCTCTTTATTTTCTATCTCGCCTGAGATGCCGACATCATCATAGTAAGAAAGCGTCTCCACCGGTAAATTAATGGCCGCCTCAATCTCTTTGATAAATTTCCCTAATTCAGTTGTTGCTCCGGCAATAATAACTTTATTTAATTTTTCAATGTTCTCAGATTGGAAAGTTTCAAAAGAACTTTTAATTTCTCCCAGAAACCGTTCTTTATAAGAATGGGATTCTTCAGCCAGGTGGGTATGACCGATGGGAATGCTTCTAACGAAAATAGGATTACCCGCCCTGACCACAATAACATCCACGGAATTATAATCGCAATAAATAATGGCCGCAGGAGACTGGCGGACCGTTTTAGCCAACCGGGTATTTTCCGCGTACCATTTCGCGAAGATTTCAGGCGCTAATACAAATTTTTTAACCGCCAGGCCGGCTTTTTCTAAAATTTCCAAGTTTCTTTTTATGATATCACGGTTCACAATCACCAGCAACACTCTGGTATAACCGCCCTTGTGTTCACCGATGGAGATATAATTAATAAATATTTCCTCCCGCGAATAAGGAGTGTGCCGCCCGGCCTGGAGTTGAATAATCTCTTTAATTTCATTCTGGTCAGTGGAAGGCACTTCAATATTTTTGGTAATCGCAAATCGGGCCGGAATTGAGACAATCGTTTCAATGTTTTGTATTTTTTTTTGTTCCAGATAAGTCTTAATGAAATTAGAAATATCTTCATCCGTCATAGTCCGGATATCATGGCTAACCAGGTCAAAGACTTTCCCCTGCCCGGTCCGGCTTAAATAAACCAGTTTCAGGAATTCGTTGCTCACCTCAACACTTAAAATATGAGCGGATTTAAACAGTTTTTTAAACACGTTTACTCCTGTTGTCTATTCCAAAATTATTTTATCTCAAATTTGCCTCTGGCCAGCATGGTTAAATCACCTGTTTTTAGGAGTTCCAACTGATACGAACCTTGAGCCCACTCCTTACTTTTTTCCATATAGACAAAATTATACTGGCTGGCCGGGTTAACCGGTTTGCTGCCCACGTAAATTACCAGACCATCCGCCAGGTTGACCCATCTGGTAATCACGCTTTTCAAGCCCTTCAAGTTGCCTTCATTTTTGAAACAGCCGTAAATACGTTTAATATCACCGCTGAAAACATCAGCCGCGTTCTGAGCGCTATTATCTTTATTAACCGCCGTGGAAAAATAAACCGGCGCCGTCGCTTGATTATTTGTTTCCAGCACGCCGTCCTGGCTTATCTTAATAAGTTTGGCTGAATATTCCGAAAGATCCGTGCCCGGGGGAATGTCCTCCCGCCTGATACCGGTAATTTCTTCAATCCTCTGCTGAACCACCTCATCCGGTAAAGTCGCAATCAGAGATTTAAGATGACGCATCGTTTCTTCATCGCTTTTAAGAGAAATGATT
The DNA here is from genome assembly GCA_919901895.1 of Candidatus Brocadiaceae bacterium. Taxonomy (GTDB): domain Bacteria; phylum Planctomycetota; class MHYJ01; order JACQXL01; family CAKKQI01; genus CAKKQI01. Next base: position 8,854 of record CAKKQI010000053.1, read on the forward strand.
GGCGGTTTAGCCGGTAAAGAAGACGGACCCGTTGAACCGCTCACCGGCACCGGAATGGCTTCTGAAACCATCCCACCCATCTTGAGCAGAAGTTGCCGCCCGGTTTGGTATTGGATCAGGACGTCCTCCCGTCCGATGGTTTTAATCTGCCAGTCGCCTAACCGGTCACCCTCGTAATAAATCCCTTCATTACCCTGCTCGTTGCGAATAAACGCCACCGGCCGCTTGCCCGGGACAATAATCGTCCCGGAAAGTTTCATCTGCCATTTGTCTTTAATCTGGGCAAAGACGTCCACCGGTTTATCTTCCGTCCAGGGTTGAAAAACATTGCGCTTTTTAATACGTTCAAGCGAGGCTTCAAGAGATGGTGATTTGACAATTACCTCCTCCCGGTTGCCGGTTGAAACTTCTTCTATCATCGCTAACCCCTTTTGTTCCTGAGTTCTAAGCAAATCTGTCGTTAACAGAATAAACAATACGCCGGCAATTATAAAACCGCTGCTGTTGGTAAATGATAACAAGGATAAAGTGTGCTTTAGTTTTTTTAACCTTTCCTGGGCGGAAATTAACGCGGCGTGTTTAGCCTGTTTTTTCGCGATGCCTTCTCCCGGATGGTCTTCATCAGCCGCCGCCGGCCAGTCCGGCTGTCTTTTTTTTTCACTGTTTAAATTGTTTCCGAATCTATTCATCTTTTTTCTCTTTTGGGTTCACCTTGAGCGGAGCCGAAAGCCCCAGCTCCGCTTTCTTAACTCGCTCTAATGCCTCATCGTGCTTCCCCGTCTCTTCTTTTAATTCAGAAAATTCTTTCATAATGTGCGGGGTGATGAAAATACACAGGTTGGTTTTTTTGACCTGCTCTTCAGTAGAACGAAACAATAATCCGAGTAACGGGATGTCTCCCAATAACGGCACTTTGGAAACTTGGATTGACTTGTCATCTTTAGTCAGACCGCCGATAATGACCGTGCTCTTATCCGGCACCGTCACCACGGTCTTGGTCGTCCGGGTGGCCTTGGCCGGCCTGGTATCAGAATATGACGTTTCAAAAAATTGTTCCACGGACTGCTCGATCTCCAGCCGTAAATAGCCGTCCGGGCTGATGTGCGGAATAATCTTGAGTTTAATGCCGGCTTCCAGATAACCGCCAAAAGTAACGCTGGTAACCGTGCCGTCAGGCCCCAATGTCCTGGTGTCATAAGGAATCTTGTCCGCAATGTCAATCGTGGCTTCGGAATTATCGTTGGTTAAAAGCCTGGGCACCGCCAGCACGTTAATACCCGTATCTTTCTGGGCGGCCTTTAAGAGGAGTGGAATATTGCCCTGCGTTTCTTTCCAGAGACCAAACGTCAGTCCGGTAGAATCAGCCGGTGTCTTGCCCGTGGCGGATTTGCTGGATAGGTCAAAATCAGTATCGCTAAAACCTTTATATTCACCACCGGCGGCGTTAGCCATAGAAGAAAGTTCAATACCTAACTCGGTCATTTTGTCCATAGACAGTTCCACAATCGCCGCTTCAATCAATACCTGCGTTTTTTTGATGTCAATGGCCTTGAGGAGCGGTTCCATTTCCCGGTAAATTGCCGGCGGAGCGATGATAACCAGTGAATTACTGCTCTTTTCCGAGAGGATGCTGGCCGGCGGCCGTTCGCCCGGCGCCAGCGATTTGGCAAAAATGGATTCTATTATCTTAGCCACTTCATCCGCATTAGTATTGGATAGTTTATAGATGTAGGTTTTATTAACCGCCTCAGGCACCTCGGCGTCAAGGGCGTCAACCAAACTGCTAATCTGCTGGAGTTGTTCGGGTAGGGCGAAAATCACAATTGAGTTGGTGCGTTCGTCTATGGAAATAAAAGGCCGGGGCTGGATACCGGCCTGCGGCTTGCTCACGCTGGTCATCGCCTGGATGTATTCGTTAAGATTCTGCCTGAGCGTTTTGGCCGAGGTGTGCTTGAGCGTCTTGATTTCAGTCTGATACTTGACCGGCGAGCGGTCAATCTGTTTAATCACTTCATAAATCCGCCGGATGTTGGTGGCAAATTCGGTCACGATGATGGAGTTAGTCTCCGGCGAGGCCAGGAAACTGCCTTCCCGGCTTTTTAAGGGGTCAAGCACTTTCATCACGTCACCCACCTGGGCTTGCTCCAGCGGTATCACGTGCGTAACAATCTGGTCCGATTCAATTAATTTTTCCAGTTCTTCCCGGCTGGTAACGATGGTCGGATTTTCCCGGGCCTCGGCGCTTTTCACCACCTTAATCACGGTTCCGCTGGTCAGTAGGGTAAAACCTCTCATCCGTAAAGTTGACTCCAGGACGTTAATCAATTTTTCCGGCGGGATGGAAATGCCTGGGGGCGAAATGATGTTAACCGGCTGCTCCAGCGGAAAAGCCGGGTCGCTAATCAGCGGTTTGCCCAGCAAGCGGGAGATATATTCCAGAAGCGTACCCATCTTGGCGCCCGCCAGGTTGATGCTGACCCCCTCTTTAGGCGGTTGGTTTTCCTGTTCGCTGAAAGACGAAATCAGTCCTTTGCCTGACGCCAGGACGATTGAACTCATTATTAGCCCTGCGATAATCAGGAGCGCTATTTTCCGTGTCATTTTCCCCTTCCTTTGGTAATTATTTAGGCGGCTAAATAATTACGTTATTTGGAATTTTGATTATCAGGATTGGATTCAGATGAACCGGTTTGAACGGAAGCCGGCGTGGGTTCTCCGCTGCTGCCTGTAACTATGTCCGGGTCTTGATTAGTCCAGGCGCACCCTTTGGCGCCGAGGCTCAAAAGACCGGCCAGGATTACCGAAAGGATTAACGCGCTTTTCAACCACTTCATAATAAATCCCTGCTCAATGACTATAAGTTATAAAATAATTGCCTGTCTGTCAATATAATTTTTCCCACAATCAAACAGAATCTTCGGGAGTTTTCAATTACAGTCTATTACTCGTTTTCAAGTAAATTATTATTATAATTGTTAGACGAAAGCCCTTGCTTTAGTCTAACGTTCCCTGTTAGGCTATGATTAGAAGGTCGTTGCCAAAAACAAGAACGCAACGTACGAGTTTTCTATGCCAGAAGATTCCGGAGGTTCTATGATTAAACAAATTTTTATTCTTGGAGTTTATCTGATGGATTATTGGGCCGGACGGATTTTTTATGCAGGCGGCCGGGCATTGGGTAAATTTTTTCAAATGGTTTCTTATTTTAAACTGATGAGATCGGTTGCTTCCAATAGTTTTCCGGAACTTCATCATCTGCGGGAAGAAATAAGAAGACTTAAATTTGCCAATATGCTAATGCGCCAGGAATTGAATCGGGTGAAACAGAAAAGACCGTGCCTTTGCAAGAAATTGCAAATAATTTATTTTAAGTTACGGTTTAGCCTATCGTTACGTAAGATTAAGCAATATTTGCCCATCTCAAAAATAAGCGTTATCAGATATTTGAATCAACTAAAATTCGGAATCTCTAACCTGGCCCCTAAAATTAGAGGGTATCATACCTCACCAAACCGTACGCCGGTCAGAATTACTTCTTTAATCTGGGAAATTCATCAAGATAATCCGCATTGGGGACGATGGAAAATTGCCCTGGCCATCTGGAAAATCGGGGTATATGTCTCGCCCTCTACGGTCCGGAATATTCTGAATTCTCCTAAACCAGATTACCGCCGGCCGAATAACAAAGAAAAACCGGTCAAAGCCAAAGCGATTAACGGAAAATACCCAAACCACATTTGGAGCGTTGATTTAACCACGGTTTATGTCTGGTTTAAGCCGTTATATATCCTGGCGGTTATTGACCACTTCTCCAGAAAGACGATAACACTTGTTACTACGTTTAACCCTACGGCTGAATGGACAATAAATAATCTAAAAACAGCCATTTTGAAATATGGTCAGCCGAAACACTTGATTAGCGATAAAGGAACGCAATTCACCGCCGGTGATTTTATCCATTTCCTGAAAGGTGAAGGTATTTGCCACCGCTCTGCCTGTATCAGCCGGGCCAATGGAAATAGCAAAGTAGAAAGATTCTTCCGTTCGCTTAAGTATGAACTCCTGAACCTGTATTTATTCTTTTCTAAGGATAAGGCAGATAGGCTGTTGAAAGACTATTTGAGTTATTATAACGAATGCCGTCCGCACGAGGCGCTGGATGGCAGGTTTCCGGATGAACGATATTTCCATCGGCCAAGGGATAAGCCAGCCAAGACTGACAAGACGATTAAAGGAGCGATAGAACGGATTCAGTTTGCCGATGGATTGCTAAATGCTTATCGGCTGAAGAAATCCGCCTAAGAGGTGATTATAAAAATAATATAAAACCTACACGCCACCATTCTATCTATAGCAAGCCAAAAATCAATTAGTTACAGGTATTGACTTTCGTCTACCAATATCCCGGCATCATTTTTCTTGTGTTTAAAAGAGTTTTAACATGAAATGATGAATAATTGGTGTGTTTTCAGGTGGTCAAGGACTGCTTAACAAGTACAGGGTGGGAGGGGGGTATACCCTTCCGTTACCAATTCTCTGTTTATTCCGCTTATGACTCAATATATTCATTTTCGCTATCCCATCACTGGTGGTCAAGAAATCGCTTAACAATCACATAATACGTCTGTATCCTACGAGGACAAGTACATTGCCGACCTTATCAAAAACCGAAGCCACAGATTTCACGGATTGGCCGCTCCATAAATTTACACTATAATTTCTTTATCGCTATTTTGGATTTTGTAAGATTCATAGTTAGGCGTGTCATCATAACAAATAAATTTATGTCCATTATTAAATGTCAATGTCAGTGTCCCATCGCGTTTGCCAACAGATTCTTTTATTGTCTTCCCAGTTAACATCATCACATCAGAATTAGTAACAGGAATTTCTACAACGCTAACTTTATCTTTCTTATCTTTAATATAAGAAAATGAACCCTCAATTGTAATGCTAATATGCTCATCAAAATGAAGAGACATTTGATTCTCGCTAAAGCAAACTAATTCAAGAGTATGTCCAATAAAAAATGAACTGTCAAAATCAGCAGGAAGACCATACATACTTAATCCCTCCTTGTTTTTTATACAACAATTTTTCAATAATAAACAACTATGGTTATCCTCAATGTTGTATAATTTTAGGTTCTCTTGGTGCTTGCCCCGGAGGAAATTCTACATGCGACTCTGGATGAGTTCCGGGTTTCATTGTCGAAGGATCAATACCTTGCCAACTACCATCTTTCATTTGTTTTTCAATTCGCCAATAACCATTCTGATATTGTTCAGTTGGTGGCATTATTCGAACACGGTGACCAGGGGGAACAGAAGATGGTGGTAATTGAGGATGATTTGTAGGTGGCTGAAACTTAGGAGAAGGTTTTGGTGTTCCACTATGACTACTTGGAGATGATGGTTTATCATACATTGCTATTGGAGGCCGAGTGGCCGCCCATACTCCTGTTGCCCCGCCATGAATTGCAAGCGCTACCCCTAATGCGGCCGCCGGCGCCCCGACAATGGTAAGTGTTCCGCCTGAGCCAATAGAAATTACTACGCCTCCTTTAAATATTTCTGCGCCACCGAATATTTCGAAAGCACTTTGAGCCATTGAAGTATATCTTCCAATATAACGCCCTATATTATAGGAAGTAGAACTGCCAAATTGGGATGGGTCAGCAGAAAGTCCAAAAGTCTGAATATTTACATATTCAGCAAGAGCGCCTGCAGAAATATCAAGTCCTACTTCTGCAACTACTTTGATACCTTCGGTAATACTTATTGCAAGGGATTCCATCCAAGTAGGAGGAGACGGTACGTAAGGTTCTGCCGGGGCAGATGCAGGGTACCAGGCATCTCTGATATAATAATCAAGCGGTGATTTTACTTGATCCGGCTCCTGCTGAAGAGGCCTTCCCAACGTCGGGCTGTAATCACCGCCATTTTTGTCATGGTCTAAACGGGTTTCCGGGTCATACTCCATTCCGTTCGTCATAAATCTGTTGCCAATCACCGAGGCGTCGGCTTGTCCGCCATAACCATGACCACCATATAAGGAAAACATTATTTCAGGATTCCCAAAGACGTCGTTTTTAACCCGCTCAGCCACCAGTCCATTTTGCTCGGTTGCTTCATAAGTCGTACCTTCTTCATCCGTCTGAAAGTAAAATTTCCCGGGTATCGGATGATTGGTTACGTAATCACTCATCAAGAGAGTCCCGTCGCTTGCATAAACATGCTCGGCTTCTAATGTCTCGGGACTGCTTACCCCATAGTCCGCAATCACCTCTAACCCGTCATAATAAAAATGCGTGGT
>CAKKQI010000054.1 GCA_919901895.1 Candidatus Brocadiaceae bacterium
CCGCGCCGGCCGATCGGTTCTTTTATCTTTATCGGACCAACCGGCTGCGGTAAAACACTGCTGGGCCGCGCCCTGGCCAAAGTAATGTTCGGCGAAGAAGACGCCCTGATCCAGATTGATATGTCCGAATATATGGAAAAACACAATATTTCCCGCATGGTCGGCGCCCCGCCGGGTTATGTCGGTTATGAAGAAGGCGGTCAATTAACGGAAAAAATCCGGCACCGGCCCTATGCCGTGGTTCTGCTGGATGAAATAGAAAAAGCCCATACCGATGTTTTTAATATGCTCCTGCAGATTATGGAAGAAGGACGGCTGACCGACAGTTTCGGCCGGCACATTGATTTTAAAAACGTGATCCTGATTATGACTTCCAATATCGGAGCCGACCTGATAAAAAATCAAGCGGCCGGTTTGGGGTTCAAAAAACCATCGCTTGATTCTTCTTACGAAGGAATGAAACAACTTCTGACCAAGGAAGTAGAACATCATTTCCGGCCGGAGTTCCTGAACCGGCTGGATGAGGTGATTGTTTTCCGGGCGCTGACCAAAGAAGATTTAAGGGCCGTGGTCACTATTGAAATGAAAGGGGTGGCGAAACGGTTAAGCGACCGGGGATTAAACGTAGAGTTAACACCCGAAGCGGTTGATTATTTAATTGAACAGGGTTACAATCCTGATTTCGGGGCCCGGCCTTTAAAACGGGCGATTGAACGTTATCTTGAAGACCCGCTTTCCGAGCAGATTCTTAAAGGCGATTACCAGCACTATAATCAAGTCAAGATTACAGTGAAGGATAATCATTTATATTTTGAGGCCTGCCGCACCACCGAAGAACCGGTCGTTTGTTCACCAAAGACGAACCCCGCCTAAACAAGTGAATGAGGGGAACTTCCGGTTGATCAGGATGGACACAGATTAATTTAATTACCCTTATAGAATTATCAATGTTTATCCGCGTTGTCTTTGTTGAGTATTTTAAGACCTGACCCCTGACCAGATAAACACGGATAGACACAAACATCATTCCGGCCTCGTGTTTGCCATTTAAAGGATCTATTAAATATGAAGAAAGTCCGGATTGCAATAATCTTAGTTTTTTTTATGGCATCTCTTATCGGATGCGGTAAATCTGAAAATCCTCCACCTCAACCCCAGTCATTATGGGCATATCTTGAGACATTCCGCAGCAAAACCCAAATGCCGACAACTGATGAGATTGTCAGTCAGTTTGGTAAACCTGATACCACAGAAATAGAAATGAACCTGAACGCTACCGCATCATTTCCCGATGATAAACAGTTCCTCAAATTTACCGATGAAGATAAAAAGAGCAAATGGGTTCATGTGGTTGCCTGGACATATTTCTTTAAAGGCGACCGGAACCGCTGGGTTAATGTCTTAGTGCGTAAATCTGATGGCAGTGCGACAGGTTGGGAATGGTTTGAGAATGTCCCGCCGGGGCAGGAAATAGGTCCACCTAAATGAAATCATTCGGTGGACGCCTGACCCAATAATCCGAAATAGTATCCCCACCCGACCATCGGGCAGGGATGTAGAATTATGGATATACCAAAAATTACTCCGCTACTTCTTGAGCAATTGAAAAAAGTCAAGCCCTCCAGAGATGAATTCGGAACAGGCATAGAGTATTATCCCTGCAAGGTTACCTTAAAAGATGGCAGTTCTTTTGATCGGGTCTATGTCCAGGAGTCCGAATCATACATAACGCATTGGGGCGTCTGGCCTAAAGAGGACAACCATAAAAAATCCATCCCAATTACAGAAGTAGTCCAAATAGAAGAAAGCCCGTTCCGTCTGCCCGCAAAACTTGCCAATAAGATGTATAAAGCCGGCGAATCAGGTATGGGCTATTGCGTGTTTACGCTGGTTTTAGAAGATGGAGAAAAACTGCCTTGTGTTACCGGAAATGCGGTTGATTTCCCTAACCTTCCGCCTGATGTAAATCCGTCAATGATAATTGACCTCCTGCCGCACAAAGGCAGAGAAGAATTACAGGACGGAAGAGGAAGATCTTTACTTGATCAGTATAAGCACGTCTCAGATTATTATTGGTGTTTATACGAAAAGATATAAGCCGATGGTCTGATGCCTGGTGACCTTTAAGACGACCGCTACGATTAAGTCGGGACGGAGTTTCCGCCTGAGGCGGATCCGTCCTCTGGCGGATATCCCCCGATGTAATATCGGGGGATTGTCGCTTCGTAAACCTCGCTGTTTGCCACAAAACTGGGATGCCTGACTGATTTTATAAGGTTGATTACAACCACGAACCGATTTTATTCAGAACTTTCCTTATTCGTATCTTTTCCAAACGGTTCATTGAACCAGTTAGGCAATGAAGCATCCTTTTCTTTTTTCGGTGAGTTTAATTTTCCCGCCAACTCATTTATCTTTCCGGAAGCTTTTTCGGATACCGGTAAAGTCGGATAGTTATTGATAATTTCTTCCAGTTTCTCCGTCATCAGGTCAATTATTAACGCCTTATCTTCCTGGTCTAAAGTATCGGGATTTATCTGATTTAACCTTTTTAACTTTTCTTCACCCAGCGTATTGATTTCCGCCAGGTATTCCCGGGATTTTTTACAGGGGTCGTAACCGTTATAAACCGCGATTTTCTGGAGTTTATGAATAAGGAAGGTTGAAAAAATTCCTTCCGTCTTCTGATTTTCAAACTTTTTCCGCAAGGGTTCGTATTGTTCGGTTAGTTGTTGTTGTAATTTGACCTGTGTTTCTTTGATTGAGCGGGCCTCCCGTCTCAGGGCGCCCGGCGTCGGAGATGCTAAAATATTCGCATCGCCACTTTGTAATTTATTCCCGAAATGGTCGCACCAGACCAATTGCGGCAACTCGGTTACTTTATATTTAATAGCTAAGGCGATTTCTTCTTTCAACGGAGTCAATGCGTCTCCGGCCGGTTCATCATCCTTGTTTTTTTTCTTAAGAAATTCTTTTACCACACTCATGTCTTCCGTATAATTACCGTCCTCATCGCGATTAAGAATAACTACCAAATAAGTAACGTCATTAATAATATCCGGGATATTTTTAAGGATCGACATACTCGAGGCCAACCAATCTTTGTTGTGGGCTTTGAAATAAATTAAAAGCGGTTTACTTTTTTCTTCGGCCTGGGCCAACGCCTTTTTATAATCCGTTACCCATTCAATGCCGCCTAATTCATATCCGCCCGAACCGCCGCGCGAGGTCGCCCCTGAAATACTATCATATCCGCGATTAAACAAACCGGGAAAAATCTGCGGACTTAACCAGAACGCGGCTAACCAGATCACGATACCGATTAATAATCGTTTCCATTTCATCTTTGCACTCCCGTGTTAACACAAATCGGCACGAATCCTGCTATGGCTGGACGAATTAACACAAATTTCACTCCGTGTTTATTTAGATCATCTTTTATTCTAATTTACGGGGATAGTTCTTTTGTCCGGTATATTTGATGATCTTGGGCGAACAGATAATTTCCCCGGTTTCCGTAATGATAATTACTTCCAATTCAGGTTTTTTTCGGGCTAATTTCAAGGTCTCTTCCGGTCCCATCACAAAAAAAGCGGTTGACCAGGCATCAGCCAGCACCGGGTCTGACATTATTACGGAAAGACTAATAACACCCCGGGCCGGCTGACCGGTCTTCGGATTAAAAATATGATGATACCGCTGCCCATCCCGTTCAAAAAATCTTTCGTAATCACCACTGGTGGACACCGAAGTACCATCATCATCAATTAATAATTCCATAAATATCCCGTCCGGCTGCCTGGGATTGCGAATACCAATCTGCCAGGAACGGTTATTTATTTTTCCAAAGGCATAAACCTGTCCACCCATTTCTATCAAAGCAGAAGGAATCCCCTCATTTTTAAAAATTTTTACGGTTTCTTGGATGGCGTATCCTTTGGCGATTCCTCCGAAATCAATCCGTACGCCGGCGGTATCTTTGGTTACCTTCCCGTCCTGGATTGATAAATGTTTATTCCCAACCAAGGTCAGCGCGCTCTGGATATCAGACGGTGACGGGATTTCAAAACCGGTCTGCTGGGTCGGTCCCGCTTTAGCGGGATCACTATAAATCCCCCATCTTCTTACCAGCGGCTCAACTGTAAGATCAAATGCCCCGCCGGACTGCCGGCCCACCTCTTGGGCAATTTTAATCAGGTCAATGATTTCCGGATCGGTAATCGGAACATTATTATGATTAAACTGGTAGACCGGGCTGGTCTGGTCAAAGGCATTAAATTTCCGGCTGATTTCGGCCATCCGTTTAAATCCTTTGGCAATCACCGGCTCGACCACTTCCGGTTTCCCCGGTATTTTAATCGTGCAATAAGTATTCATCAAAAAGGAGGAGCGCGCCACCGGTTCTGTTTGTTTATAAAAAGCATTCAGCCAGCCGGCCACCAGGCCGCTGAGCACCAGGATAATAACTATGATTGCTTTTTTCATATTATTCTTTTTCGCCCCGGATTTTAACCGTATGCAAATTGTATCTAATGTTATCGCTGGTGGCGATTCCAATGCGGAAAACGCACCGGTTTAAATTATCATTTTTAACTTCTATGATTTTTTTATCGTTACTGAAAAAAAATAATTTTCCGCCTTGCTTAACAACTTTTAACGGGGTATCCCTGGCGGCGGTAAAACTGCCTGTTTTCATGATTCTGGAATTTTTAAGCAGATAAACCAGGCAGTCCCTTTCGTTTGGTTTTACCGATTGAAACCTCTTGATGGATGGCCTGATAAAAAACTCATATTTATCTCCCTGGCCTCCTTTTCCCTCAAGAATTATATCCAGCATTTTTCCTGAAGGGTCGGAGGTAAAATGGATTACCTCAACAGAAAATGTCGCGAGCAATTTTTCGTACCATTGGATCCGGTCCAGTTTCCGCCAGACTTTGAACGACCCGAGCATCTGGTCAATCTGAACCTTTTCGCTGGTCCATTCGGGATAAGATTCGTTTAAGTTATAAACTTCAATGGTTTCTTCTTTGGCCGGCTCAATTTCTTCGGCCAGATAAGACGGGTCAAGTTTTTTCAAGTAATCAAACGTGGTTTTATTTTCCGGTTCAAGCATTAAAACCTGCTGGAAGGCTCGCACCGCAAATTTTTCATATTGCCGGTTGTAATAATCCTCACCTAATTTTATTAATTGCCTCACCCTGGATTCTTTTATCCTGAGGAAATTCCTGCTTAATATGTCCAGGCGCTGGAGAGAAGCCTGAGCTTCGGACAGGATTTTCTTTTCAGTTTCCGAAAAACTTTCTTTGTCCATTAATGATTTTACGCAACGATAATAATAGTTAATTGATTCCGGTAAAGCGTGAAGGTTTTCATAAATAACGGCCAATTTGAATAAAGCCGGCGTATGGTTTTTGTCGTAACGAACGGCTTTTTTAAAATAATTACGCGCCTGAAGGACGTTTTTCTTTAAATTTTTCATTCCCAATTCGTAATACAGGTCTGCTAACGGCGGATTATGCTCTTTGCCTGGTTCTTCTTTTTCTGACCGGTTGATTAATTCTTCCGCTTCGCGGAGATAAAATTCAAGGTCTTCATCCTGCGGAGTTATTTCAAGCGCCAGATTAAAAATGTCGGCGGCCAGCAAGTAATCACGATTATCAATCGCCCAGGCGCCTAACCCAACCAGGTCTTCAATAGTTTCATGATTAATAATAGCCAGTTCTTCAGTAAGTTTTTTTAGTTTTTCCGCCTTGGGCGTTATTTCTTTTCGCAATAAAATTAATTCATCCGGCCGGTTTTTATCATGCCCCGATCCGATCGGGACATACTTTTCTATCAGGTTCAGGCACGCCTGGTAATAATGCAATGATTTTTCTTCGTCTTTTAACAAGCCGTAGGTTTCGCCCAATTTGGCAAATACCTGGGGAAATTCAGAGTTATATTCAAGGGCTTTATTAAGATTGGTGGCCGCTTCCTGATATTCGTTGTTTTTTAAATGTTCCAGGGCAATCTGATAGGAATTTCCGGCTAATTGTTGCTTATTTTCCAGTTCGGGTATTACCTCCGGCGGCGGTTTAATTTCAGGCAACCCCGGTTGAGGCGGTCCGGCGTTAACCCCTTTTTCCATTACTTTAAGCGAACGAATAAGTTTTAACCCCATGTAAATCTCGGTAATTTTATTAGTAATTAATTTTTCTTCGGCCGGGCTGAAAATATCCAACCCGTCAAAACAGATTTTTTTGGCTTCATTTAACAGATCAAGGCATTTGTCTAATTCCCGGTTCCGTTTCAGCAAGTCATCAATCTTTTGAGCTTCTTCTAATATAATGGAAGCCGCTTGTATTTTTTCGGCGGACCGTTCTAAAATGGCGCTGTAGTTTTGGTAAACGGCCTTGATTTCCGCTTTGGCCACGGTAAATTCACCGTTCGGCGTGATAATTTTGGCTTGCTCTCCCTTATCTTCAACCCGGCCGACCATTTTACTGCCGTCGGTCAAGACCACCAGATCGGCGTTAAGTCCGAGCGCCGGAATGAAAGCGAAAGATAAAATAAACCAGATTAACCAAATCGTTTTATTACCCATAAATTATAAATGCTTACCTGTGCTACTCTGCGAAGTAGCGATACTTCGTTACGAAACACGAATATTAGATCCTTCGTCGCTTTGCTCCTCAGGATCTGCGAAAAATCGCTTAAAGCTTCGCCGAAAGCGATTTTCCTTAACTTTTTTATGTTAAAAATTTTACCATTAAAAAATGAAAAGTCAAGCGCTAATTTAAAATTTTTGAAATTAGATCCTATCCGAATATCAACTTTCGAGGCATTAACCTCAATCTAAGCGTGTCTAAAAAGAGGCCCATTTCGTCCAGCCCGGGCGGGATACTTCTACCCTCGGATAATGGTTTGTTGGCGCGGAATTTTTATTTGGGATTTTTTGAATCGTCCAATTTTTCCTGCCATTCACCAAACAACTTTTTTATGTCAAAGGGCGAACGGTTGGCTCCCTTACCAAGATAGACCTGTCCTTCAGGGATATTTAAATCGTATTGGACATCCCTGGCCCACGAAAAAATAACGTTAGTGGCATCATAATCATAAAGGACTAATTTTTTATTCCGGGTATCCAGGACCCAGAGAAGAGTATGTCCTTTAGAGTCATTACTGGATAGGGCAATAAAATCACCGGACGCCCCTGAATTTACATTAGCCGCCGGGACCTGGGCTATTAACAGCTGCTGAGCCATAAACATTCCCGCGACGACAAATAACCCGCCTAAAAAAAATCCCGTTACCAATAAAAACCATTTTTTTTCCATAGGACACTTCCTTTTTATAATTGATTACACCGATTTTTGAATAGCGATTACACAGATTCGATGTTACGGACCACTCACTCGCACGTATCTGTGTAATCAGACATCCTCTCATTATAGGATGTCTTAACACGAAATCGCAAAATAAATTAAACCCCAAAATAACGAAAATGCGAAACCACCTAAAATATCGCGGCGCTCCGCTTGAGACGGATAATATTCTATATAGCAATTACTATGCCAAAAAAACGATGTTTTTTAAAAGAGGCAGTTTCGCATTATTGGCAAAATCGTAATTATTTGATACATAACAACTTGCCATATAAGCAGTTAGGGTAATAAGCAGGGCCGGTCTGATTTAGAGCCTGAAATCAAAAAACAGATATTTTTGCTTCGCAAAAATATTGTTAAATATTTTTACATTTATGTTAAATTAATTTACAGATACCGGCACCCAAAGAATAGAAAATACACCCCCCTCCCCCCGAAAATAGGTTGGCGAAAAGAAAAACAACTTTTTTGGAAGTTGGTTATTGCAGTGTTTCTTTATTTCGGACTTTCGTGTTTAATAAAATCTACAAAGATTCTTGACAAATTCAATTTTATTGATATAATTAATAATTCAATTTTCCAAAAAACCAAAAAATTGATGGGGGAAAAAGATATGCCGAAACAAATAGCTTTTCATCAGGAAGCCCGGTTAGCCATCCAGAAAGGTGTTAATAAAGTCGAGCGGGCGGTTAAATACACTCTGGGCCCGCGGGGCCGGAATGTGATGCTGGACCAGGGCTGGGGCAGTCCGCAGATTACCAAGGATGGCGCCAGCGTGGCCGACGAGATTGAACTGGTTAACCCTTATGAAAATTTAGGCGCCCAGTTGATTAAAGAAGCGGCTTCTAAAACCCAGGACCAGACCGGCGATGGGACCACCACTACGACCGTCCTGGCCGGCGCGATATTTTCCGAGGGCTTAAAACTGATTGCGGCCGGGGCTGACCCGATGTCCATAGTTCGGGGTATCAAAAAAGCCGTAACTCAGGCCACTGAAGGATTAAAAAAATTAGCCCAGCCGGTCAAAAACAATGATGAAATAAAACAGATCGCCACCATCGCGGC
>CAKKQI010000055.1 GCA_919901895.1 Candidatus Brocadiaceae bacterium
GGTGAGGTGGCGTTTCAACGGCTAATCCTAACCGGTAGGCAGCCGTAGCCCAAATGGCGCTAACGGCGCCAAGAGATTGCGAAGCGACAGCGGAGTCCCGCCCCAAGCGGGGCGGTAAAACCGTTCCAGGTGTAAGTGGTATCAGGGGTACTTGTAATAATGGGCGCTCCGATGTCCAGTTTCGGCGGGAATACGGAGCGTCCCGATTCACATCGGTCCCGCCGATGGCGGGACAAGGCGGGGATGGGGGCAGGATAGGTGAGTGTTTTAGCGAACCGGTTTGTGAAAGCGAGGGTATGGGGGGAATGGGGGTAGGTGGTAGGCCGGGTTTCTTGAGATTCGTCCCGCCTTCAGCGGGGCTCACTATCCCTAAAGGGATCCCGTATGGGACAAGTTTACTTTTTCCGCTGCCAGGGGTCGCATTAGACGGTTGGCCCCGATGAAATCGGGGCGGTCCGGATAATTCCGAAATAATCTCTACTATCGGTATCTCAAACACTTCCGAAATAATCTGGAGTTTCTGGTTATCTATTTTGCTGGGGTAGCGGCCGTTTAAGAGGTCAACCAGATAACTGTAGTTTATGCCTAACCGTTCGGCTAGGATTTTTTTAGAAACCCCTTTTTTAATCCGTAAGGATTCTATTATCTGCCAGGGGTGTTTCATAATTATAAATGACGAGTTATGAATTATAAATAAAAAAACAGGGTATTACGAGACTCCAAAATTAAGGAGAAATCCCGAAACAGAATTTTCTTGTTTTCGGGGTTTCGTCCTTTCTGGCTTTCGTGGTTACGGATTTATACGGATAAGATACAGAATAAATCCGTATTATTCCAAAATTTATTCAGATTTTTCTGGAAATATCCGATATAAAACTATATATTAGAATTCCGGATATGTCAATATAATTTTTTCATTAAAAAAAATATATCGTGGTTGACAAGGCCGTATTTTATGTTAAACTTACCTAGGTCGGTAACATAATTTTTACGGAGCAAAAATTATAATGAGTTACTTTAAAATATTAGGGTTAGAGAAAGAACCATTTTCTACCAGTCCGGACCCGGATTTTTTTTACCAATCCCCCGGCCATAAAACGGTGATTACTAACCTGGTGATTGAACTGCGGCTCCGACGGGGGATGAGTGTGATATTAGGCGATGTGGGGACCGGCAAGACCACCCTGAGCCGTAAACTGGTTCAGAGTCTGCGGGACCGGGAAGGTTTTATTTTCCATATCATCATGGACCCGGTCTATGAAAGTGAGCATCTTTTCCTTTCTTCGTTGGTTCGGATTTTCGGGATAGAAATAAACGTTAAGGATGCTTCTCTGTTAGACCTGAAAGAGGCGCTGGAGCATTTTCTGTTTCAAAAGGGGGTAACTGAAAATAAAACCGTGGTTCTGATTGTGGACGAAGCCCAGAAACTGGAACTTAATTCCCTGGAAGTCTTAAGGGTACTGTTAAATTACGAGACCAATGAATATAAACTGCTTCAATTAGTTTTATTAGGCCAGTTAGAACTCTATTCTAAGATAATTAATATGGCCAATTTTATTGACCGGGTCAGTTTTAAATATACCTTAAATCCCTTAAATGAGGATGAAACCAGGGAGATGATTGATTTCCGGCTCAAGCAGGCGGGTTACCAAAACATGGCTCCTTTATTTCAGGATGGGGCCATCCGGGAGATATATCGTTATACCCGGGGATATCCCCGTCAGGTGTCTTTACTATGTCATAATGCCTTAAAATCCGTAGTAATGCAGAATAAATTGGTGGTGGATGAGCAGATGGTCAGGGAAATAATTAATCAAGAAACCAGGAATGGCTGGGCGGCCCCGGCGGCAGTGAAGAGATGATCCTAAAATTTTTCGTAGGGAAATTTTATTTATGGAACCCAAAACCAACCTTTCTCCGGAAGAGCAGTTATTAAAACTGATTGAAGAGCCGGTCGGCCCGCGCAGCGAATCGGCTGAAAAGTCCCAATCGGTATCAGGGGATACTGTTATTACCAGGCCGGCGGAAAAACAGGGGATAAAAGTCCGCCTGGCGTCCTTGATTTATGCTTTGTTTAGCAATGTTAAGGTTGTTTTTCAGGGGCGGAGCATCCTTAAGACGCTTAACCGTATTTTAATGGGGGTAATGCTTATTTCATTAACTTATCTGACTTATGATCTTGCCGGGGCCGCCACCGCTGTTTCGTATGAGGCGATACTGGTGAGGGATGAAGGCGTCGGGAAGCAATTAGATGTAATAACGCCGCCGGGGCTGGATATATTTCTGGCGGCGGCTAACCTGAGGGACGTCTTTGCCGAAATAAAACCGCCGGAACCGACTCCAACGGCAACCAATATTCAACCGCTGGTAAATCTGGTCCCGGTTATTCAGCCGCCACTGCCCACCAGTCTGGATAATTTAGTTAAAAGTTTTACCATTACCCTGATTACCCGTCCGGTCGAAGGGCAAGGGACGCCACTGGTAGTGATAGACGTTAAACATCCCAAACAACAAAACGTTTATTATCTTGAACCGGGTGGTGTGATTAAAATTGAAAATGAAAATCCGGTCACCGTGACAAAAATTGAAAAGGAATTCATTGTTGTTACAGACGGAACGAATGAAAAACAACTGGAGATGTTGTCTAAATAATACAATATGAAAATCAGGTTGTTGGTACTATTATTTATTTTGTCGGTGGGTTTAAGCAGCCGGGATACGATTTACAGTCAGGAAACCGGTCCGGCGGCCAGCCCTTCTGATAAAATCAAGACAGAGGCCAGCGAGTCTCCGGCTGATGCTCCGGA
>CAKKQI010000056.1 GCA_919901895.1 Candidatus Brocadiaceae bacterium
AGTTTTTAAAAGCGCTGGCCGAGCAAAACGGCGGCACTTTCGTGAAAAAATGAAGCGGAGAGTTTAAGAGCACGAATAAATTCGTGCCTACAAATATAACGGGACAATGTTGATCCCGCCTGGGCGAGATAGGGTTCGCCGCTGCGGTGATGGTGATTTGTAGGCACAGTCGCTAATACAGCGACCGTCCGCTGCATTAGCGGACGGTTTTAATCCCGCCGTGACGGGAATGAAAAATCAGGATTTGTAGGCACGGTTTTAACCGTGCTGTTTTAACTAAACCAAAAGAAATAATAAAGGAGGAGAAACATGAAAAAAATATTAGCGATTCTATTGTTGAGTCTGATACTCGCACCGGTAAAATCAACTAGTTCGGCTTCGCTCACTACAAGCCTGTTAGCCGAAGATTCCGAAAAACAGGCCATCCCCTCTAATAGCAATCTTGATTTTTTTAAAGTCGCCGACCATCTTGATGAAACGTTGAACTTAGAAAACGTCTGGAAATCTATTCCGCCGGAAAAATTAAACGCCAAAATAATTATCGCGGTGCTTGATACCGGCATTGATACCGAAAATAAATATTTTAAAACTTATGACACGCTGGTCAAAGGGGCTGATTTTTTAAGCCCCGCCGCGGCGGGGCAGGCCCAGGACGCCTCGGCCGGCGAAGACGTTACCGACCTGAACGGACACGGGACGATGGTGGCCGGGGTAATATTTAAAATCTGTCCCTGGGCGAAGATTATGCCGGTGCGGGTGGCTGAGCCGGTCTTCGGCTGGAGCGAACATAAACTTTTAGCCCAAGGCATCATCTGGGCGGCCGACCACAAGGCGCGCATTATCTGTATTCCGATCGGCGGCTGGATGGGCTCGCAAACCTTAAAAGACGCGGTCAAATATGCCTATGAAAAAAACTGTGTCATCATCGCTTCATCCGGCTCCAGCGCCGGGGCCAACCAGGATTTTTATCCGGCCGGATATTATGATTACGTTATTTCCGTCACCAGCGCTGATGAGCGGGGAATCATCGCCGAAAACGCCAACCTGACGCCGCAGACGCATCTGGCCGCTCCGGGCGAGGTTTACACGAGCAGTCTTAATAATGAATTCGGCTGGCTGAGCGGCAGTTCGGCCGCGACCGCGGTCGTGGCCGGCATGGCCGGGCTAATCCTGACCCAGAACCCCCAATTACCGCCGCAACGGGTTAAACAAATTATGAGACAATCAGGCGAACTGATTCCCATAGATAATTTCTACCCGTTTTTTAAGGCAAAATTAGTCAATCCGGCTAAAACTTTTTCCCTGACCCCGGTTGAAATCAGCGACCGCTCCATCGCAGAACTTTCCTGCTGGCCCAATGAGCCTTTACCTGAACAGTCGGTTTATCTTTTCGCCCGGGTCGCTAATTGGGGCAATGCGAAACTACCGCCCAGCCGCCTGCAGGTAACTTTAGATAAAAAAGTCGTCTTACATAATAATCAGGATTGGATTCCCGTGCCGGCCCTTGAGCCGGCTGAAGACTTTGAAATAACTCTCACTGCGCTCAGCCCTAAAGAACCGGGAAAATATCCCATCGCCGCCAGCCTGGAACTCCAGCCCGGCGAAACTAACATTAATAATAACGTGGTCATTCAGGAAATAGAAGTTATCACCGAACAAATCCGGCAGGTGGAAATCACCGAAATAGAAACCTCTGAAGCAATGGCTGGTAAAAATGGACTGGATTTTATCCTGACCGTGCAGAATAGAGGCAACATCAATGAAAAAGAAGTAATTATTACCGGTGCGGTGGAAGGCACGCTGCCGGAACAGGATTTTGAACTCAAGGCCGGTGAAACTAAACAGATAAAATTACCCTGGCAACGAACGAACCCGGGCGGACAGGTTTTCACTTTCACCGCCGGTTGTTATCTGGATGAAAAAAACGAAAATGGATTCCAGGATGAAGTAACGCTGAATTTCCATTTTGATCCGACCATAACGCTGGTCAGATAGTGAATATCATTAAACGGAAAGAAGTTGAAAAAAAGATACCTGAAAAATATTAATCAGATATTCAACTAACCACATTAGCGACATTATTGATACCGCATTATGACATCCGATCTAATTCTGGTATTTCACCGGTAACAGATGTTCTAGATTAACCCGCTTGGACGCATCCATGATTTCCACGCCAATAATAATATTATTTTCTCCAATATCCAACACGACATCGTCCGTAACACGTTTATTTACTACCGGTTGTTTGCGATCATCTAAACGCAAATAAAGAAGGTCTGTTTTATTATTATACATAATATTCATTTCAACCCCTCCCACTTTCCGTAAAATACATAAACCGTAGCGGTTATGATTACATCTTCTTCTACAATATAAAATACTTCTACTCTTTTCTACTCGTAATATTTACCGTTCCTTTGCAGTTTGAAATGATAAACTTTACATTTACCTAACTTTCCGTATTTGGCCGGGACAGGGCTACCGGAATTAACAACATCTATTATCTCATTTTCATTAGTGCCACGCTCATCAGCCCGTTCTAATGTGTGTGCATCAATTTGTATTTTCATTAATTATAGATTATAACTTTTAACGATCCGTTAGTCAAGGAAAATCTAACCACCGATTACACGGGTTAGAACGGATTACACAGATTAAATCCTATCAAGTTACATATAATTTCCTATGCGATCAAGGAAATATTTTCCGGTATTAGATCAAGCTCTTTTAAGTATTGACACACTTTTCTTTCCTTAAAACAGATTTTCACAACGCATTTTTATTTCCTTTATTGACAAACCGAAAAGAATGTTATAAAATAATGTCCTCTTTTTTATAGAGAGGTCATTCTGTGCTATCCGAAAAAATCTTACGGAAACTTATCCCCTACCGCATCGGCCATCAGGTCGGCCTGGTTTTTGGGCTCCTGCTAACCGGGGCGCTTGGTTTCCTGGGATTTTCGTTAATTAACACCAGCCGGCAAGCGGTGATTGATTCGGTCCTGCGCGATTACGACACGATCGTCAAAGGCGCCTCGCGGGAGTTAGCCACCCACGTTACCCAGCCGCAAGAATTACTCGTGAATACCGCCGCGCTGCTGGCCAATCTCCCCCAGCATAAACCGGAAACGTTCAAGGCCGTTATCTACCAAACACTCATTAACCAAGCAAACCGGTTTGAACGCATCACCCTGATTAATGCGGCCGGCCAGGAAATAATCGCTTCCGACTGGCAAAACCCGCTTAAAGACCGTTCGGTTGAAATAATTTTTCAACAGGTTAAAACAAATCCACAACCCACCATTTCCCGGGTTTATTTTTCGCCGGAACATTTTCCTTTTATCAGTATTGCGGTCCCGGTCCGCCGGCTGAATGAAGTAACCGGATTCCTGCTCGCCGAGGTAAAATTGTCCGGACTCTGGGACGTAGTTAACCGGATTAAATTACCGGACGGCGAATCATTCTTAGTAGATGAGGAAGGTTATATGCTGGTGCATAATGAAGAGCGCCGGGTATATCGGGCGGAAGATTTGAGCGGCCTGGCCGTGGTGCAGGCGGCCTTGCAGGGACAGAGCGGCAGTAAGGAACAAACGGCCGGCTCGGAAAATGAGTCAACGAATTCAGCCGGCCCAAAAACCGATTGGCTTTACGCCTATGCACCGGTGCAGCCGTTCGGCTGGGGATTAATCATCCGCCAGCCGGCCCGGGCCGCCTATGCTTTTTCGGACCGGATGCAGAAGACGGCCTTGATTACGATCGCCCTGGCGATTTTATCCGCCGGCGGGTTGAGCTGGCTCCTCGCCCGCCGGATTGTTAAACCCATTAATAAAATCGTGACCGCCTCAGAACAGGTGGCCCTCGGTAATCTGGAACAGGAAATAACCTCAAAACGTCAGGACGAAATGGGCGGTCTTTTGAGTTCATTTAATGAAATGATTAAAAAGTTACGCCAGGTCCGGCGGCTGGAAAAACTTTCAACCATCGGACTGGCCACTTCTAAAATAGGACATGAAATCAGAAACCCGCTGGTCGCAATGAAAACCTTTATCCAATTGCTCGGACGGAAACATGAGGACAAAGAATTTATTCATAATTTTAATAACATCGTCCCGTCTGAAATGGCCCGGTTGGAAAAGATGGTCAATGAATTAACGGAATTCTCCAAGGCGCCGCAACTGCGCCTGGCCGACTGCGAACCGGACCGGATTATCCGGAACTCCCTTGATTTATTCCGGGAAGAATTCCAGGAAAAGAAAATTACGGTTTTAACCAATCTGGAAACAAACCACCGTTGCCCCGATATGCATCGGGACTTCACTTCGTTACGCCTGCGGGCGGATAACGACCGCTTAAAGCAGGTATTGATTAATCTGATTCGCAACGCGCTGGAAGCGATGCCGGAAGGCGGCCAACTGGAAGTTAATGCCCAGATGAGTAACGGCCGGACCAGTCTTAGTCCGGCTGATTCAAGCCGTAACGACTCCTGCCCCGATATCATCGGGACCTGCGTGATTGAAATCAAAGACACCGGCTGCGGGATACCGTCTGAAGCCCAGACGAACCTTTTTGAACCGTTCCAGACTTTCAATAAAAAAGGCGGACTCGGACTGGGGCTGACCATCTGCAAGGAAATTATCACCCAGCACCGGGGAACGATTGAGGTAGACAGCCGCTTAAACCAAGGCACGACTTTTAAAATTACGTTACCGATTGAGTAATTTAGAAAGGGGTTAAAAATATGAAAAATCATAATGATACCGTTGAAAAAAAGGATCATCGTTTTGCGCCCAAGATTCTGGCGGTGGATGATGAGCCGGGTGTCCTGCAAAGCCTGCGTCTTATTTTTGCGGAAGATTACCAATTCTTTACGGCCCAAAATGCCGCCGAAGCGATGGAAGTCCTTAATAAACAAAATATTCAACTCATGATTTTAGACATCTGGCTACCTGATATGTCCGGACTAGAATTATTGAAAAAGATAAAACAACGGAATAACTATATTGAATGTGTTATCCTGACGGCTAATACCGAACTGGACAGCGGGATAGAGGCGATGAAATCAGGCGCCTATGATTATTTAGTCAAACCGTTTGACGCGGACCGGCTCGCGCTGGTTGTCCAGAATGCGTTGGAAAGGTCAAAACTCAGAAAAGAAGTTCAGTATTACCGGCTCAGGGATAAAGAAGAATCGCTCCCAAAAGTTTTGATCGGCAAAAGCCCGTTAATGGAAAAAACTTATGAACTAATCGGACGGGCGGCTACGGTTGACGCCACGGTACTGCTGACGGGCGCAAGCGGCACCGGTAAAGAACTCGCCGCGCGCGCGATTCATCAACAAAGCGAACGTAAAAACCACCCGTTTATAACCGTGAACTGCGGCGCCATCCCCAAAGATCTGGTGGAAAGCGAACTTTTCGGACATGAAAAAGGCTCGTTTACCGGCGCTTTATACGGCAAAAACGGTAAATTTGAATACGGACACCATGGAACAGTTTTTCTTGATGAAATTGGACTCCTGCCGCCCGGCTCTCAGGGAAAAATCCTGCGCGTCCTTCAGGAAAAAACCGTGGAACGGGTCGGCGGAATCCATCAAATATCGGTTGATGTCCGCATTATCGCCGCCACCAACCTTGACCTGAAACAGGAAATGCAAAAAGGCAACTTCAGGGAAGACCTCTATTACCGGCTTAATATCATTCCCCTCTCCCTGCCGTCCTTACGGGAACGCAAAAGCGATATCCCGCTCCTGACGGAATATTTCCTGAAAATATATAATACCAAATATAACAAGCAGGTTAATGAACTGCCGGCCGATATTATGGAGTATTTCCATAATTACGACTGGCCCGGGAATGTCCGGGAACTGGAAAATATCGTTCAGCGGTTATTGGTTATTTCAACCGGGAGCGATATTTCGGCAAAACAGTTGCCGCTGGAGATGATTACCGGATGTCATACCAATGAGGCCGGGAAGAAAAGTTGCGTCCTGAAAGAAGCGGTTGACCGTTTTGAACGAGAGTATATTCAACGGACCTTAAGGAACACCAACAGCCAACGTGAAGCCGCGGAACTGCTCGGTATCCACCGCAATACCCTGCTTCTGAAAATGAAAGAATTAAAAATAGGTGACAACCTGCCCCAGCCGAATGATCCTTCAGTTGAACAAATTTAATGAGCGTGTCCAAAAAGGGTAGTGGACATAGACACCTAGGCGGGATGGGGTAGACGAAAGCCCTTGCTTTCGGTCTTAGCGGTTCGGCAAGGCTCACCGCCCCGAGTTTACCGAGGGGCTGTAGGACTTCAGCCAGCCACCATAGGCGAGCTCGCCCTTCTGGGCGGGAGGCTTTGATTGTCCCCGCCTGGGCGGGGCGGAAATCAGTCCTTTGCTTGATAACGGTTCAAACCTTGGCTTGAACCTATCCTTATTCACCCCACCTAGGGGCGTGGTCGGGCATAAAGCCCGACGCTACCAAGGGGACTTCAAACGGCTAAATAATTACGATTTTTCATCATCTCTGCACCACGTAGAGTTCAGGGTGGTGAACCCTACGCTTGCCATAAAGTCAGCATCCTTCATGGTGATTCACCGCATTTTCATTATTAACGCCGCGGTGAACTCTGCGTAGTTCACCGCCCAAATTTTTGGGCTGATGCACAAAAGATTGTGCATTAGCCCTTAAAAATACCCATACCCTTATTGATTAACACGAGCAATCATTAAAGATTCCCCATATTTAACATCTTGTAAAATAAGAAGTTATAATTAGCATTTCATTTATTCTGAAATTAATCCTTCTTGCCTTACTTTTTGGCACAAAATTTGCATCATTAATATTAAAACCACTAGTCAGGTGAGGTCACCCGATGACCATCGAGGGACTGTCTTGACTTTATAGGCCCCTACTTTTCAGCCAAAGGTTGCTTAGCCAACGGCTAAAATATTCAGAATTCAGGCCACTTTATCTCCGGCCAAGATTTATCCCGATTAGCATCTGGAAATGCCGGTGATCTGGTGGGCTTTTTATTTACACTCCCGATGTGTCTCGGAACAAGTATGAACCATAAAATTTTAATCGTTGATGACGAACCAGCGGTCAGGGAAATGATGGTAACCTTCCTGACAAAATCAGGTTACGAAACTTTTGTCGCCGAATCAGGCACCGAGGCAATCCGGCAAATAAAAAATAAAGTTTTTTCGCTGGTACTCTGTGATGTGGTGATGCCGGCCTCCCCGATTGATATCGGGGGACCGGCGATGGATGGTTTGCAGGTCCTGGCTGAAATCAAACGAATTAATCCGGCCCTGCCGGTTTTGATGATGAGCGGGGTCACCACTCACGACCTGGTGATTAAGTCGCTGGAAAAAGGTGCGGTTGATTTTATTGCCAAACCAATCAGCCTGGTTCAGGTCAACAAGATTATCAAGAAAGTCCTCAATCCCGATTTGAGAATCCCGCTGGAATATCCCTCGCCGGTGGCCCGGCTGATGCGCGAGGGATATTTCGGAATATTAAAAACGACCAACCAGATGCTTGAAATGAAAAATCCTTATCTCAAAGGTCATTCCCAGCGGGTGGCGGATGCTGCGGTAAAAATTGCCCGCGGGTTAAAACTGCCGGATAATACGATTGAAGTAATTAACTATGCCGCTCTTTTGCATGACATCGGAAAGGTCGGAATCAGCGATGTCATCCTTTTTAAACCGGACAAATTAACCGCGCAGGAATGGGCGGATATTAAGACGCATCCGATTCTCAGCCGGATGATGGTGGAACAGTTACGGCTCTTCAGGGCTGAAGAACCGATTATTGAATATCACCACGAATGGTACGACGGTTCCGGTTACCCGAAAGGATTAAGCCATGAAGAAATCCCGCTGGGCGCCCGGGTTATCAGTATCGCCGATGCCTATGACGCGATGACTTCAGACCGGCCTTACCGGGTTTCCCTGGATAAAATTAATGCGGAAAAAGTTCTCCGGAAATACAGCGGCACACAGTTTGACCCGAAAATGGTGGAAGTGTTTTTGGAAGTTATCTGAATTATGGAAAATAGTGTTAATAACCAAAATAGTTTTCTTGATCATCTAATTGACAGCATTATTATATTGGACGAAGAAGGCCGGATTAAGGAAATTAATCAATCCACTCTTAATCTTTTAGGTTATAGGAACAAAGAAGACCTACCCGGTAAGCCAATGAGTTCAGTAAGCAAGAATTTTTCTCTCAAGGAAATAAAGGATAAAATCCCTTTACCGGATTATGAAATGGTCTATTTGAGCAGCCAGAAACAAGAAATTCTGGTCAGTGTTAATATTACCACTCGCCAGAAAAACATTATTTTTATAGCCCGGGATATTAGAAAGACAAAAAACCTGATTGAGGAGCTCACCCAATCCAAACGGGAACTTGAAAAATCTTATACCCAACTACAGGAAAGTAAAGATGAACTGATTCGGTCTGAGAAACTTGCTTTTACCGGACGCATCGCCGCGAACAATGCTCATGAGATAAGAAATCCTCTCGCCAACGTATCGATGGCCGTGGAGCAACTTAAGAAAGCCCCCCGCCGGCCCCAATATATTGAGACCGTTTTAAGAAATACCAAAAGGATTAACTATTTAATTACCGAACTATTAAACTGTGCTCGACCACCAAAACTTAACATCCGACCTTATAATATCCATAGAGTCTTAGAAGATGTTTTAGAATCCCTTAAAACTAAAATTGTTTCACAAAAGGTAACGGTAGCTAAAGGGGTTAGGGCTAAACTATCCAGAATAAAGATGGATAAAGAACAAATGCACCGGGCTTTCTTGAATTTAGCCACGAATGCTATTGAGGCTATGCCTAACGGGGGCAGATTAGATTATCTTACAGAAACTAACGAAAACTTTTTAGTGGTGAAAATTAGAGATACCGGTAAGGGCATTCCGGAAGAAAATATTATTAGGATCTTTGACCCTTTCTTTAGCTCCAAGCCCGGTGGGGTCGGATTAGGATTGACTATCTGTTATGGGGTGATCGTCAGCCACGGTGGCACGATTGAGGTAAAAAGCAGGCTGAGAAAAGGAACGACCTTTACAATTTCTTTACCGTTTGAGCGAAAGAACGAGGGGCAGATAAAATTTGGGTAAAGAATTTTTGTAATTATGAGACTGTTGAAAAACCACCGCCCTGCCTGGGCGGAGCGGGACACCGCGCTACCAAAATGTCCCAACAGCGGAGGTGGGTTTTTCAACAGTCTCAATTATTTATAAGTCCCGTTACATCCCGAAAGGTCCCGCCAAAGGCGAGGCTCGCCCTATCGGGCGGCGGGATTTCGCTATCCCTAGGGACTCACTATTTAATGATGGGATAGATCAACATTATGGAAATAAAATGGGATCTTAAAAGAGGCGCAGAAATATATCGGTCAGTATATGATATCCGATTAAAAAAATGGGTTGCGACGGGTAAGATAAAGCGAGGCGAAGCACTTGTCTGGCGAAGCGGTTTTTCAGGTATGCGTAAAGCCGAAGACCTTGAGGAACTAGCGCCATTTTTTAACCAGTGGGAAAGAAAGCAGTTAAGAAGAACCAAAAAACCTGGTTTGCCCGGTAAACCACTACTTCAAAAAGACCAGATTAAGAATATTTTGATCATAGATGATGAAAAAGATTTGTGTTCACTTTTATCTGATGTCTTAACGCGCAAAGGATATAATGTATCGGTCGCCCATAGCAAGAGGGAAGGCGTAACCTTTCTAAAGAAGGAATTACCTGACCTGGTATTTTTAGATTTAAAACTACCTGATGACGATGGAATGAAAATTCTTTCTAAAATCAATAATATGGATTCTCGGCCGATCGTGAGCATCATTTCTGCCTATGGTAGTGAAGAAAAAAGAGAAGAAGCCAAGAAGAAAGGGGTTTATAGTTTTATTGACAAGCCCTTTACCGAGAAAGATATATTAAGGAATATCAGAAGTTGCATAAGGAAATAGCATGGAAACTATTCTTATTGTCGATGATGAAAAAGAGATGTGCTGGATGCTTTCTAACCTTTTAAGAGAAGAGAAATATCAACCCATCACGGCGGGCAATGCTCAAGAAGCACTTAAAGCGGTAAATAAAACATCCCCTGAACTGATACTTTTAGATTTAAGGTTACCAGATCTGGATGGGATAGAAGTCTTAAAGAAATTAAAGAATCTCGATAGGAATCTACCAGTTATTATGCTCACCGCCTATGGAGATATTAGTTCTGCGGCAAAAGCGATGAAATTGGGAGCCGTCGATTATATTACTAAGCCCTTTGATAATAATGGATTGCTTCAGTTAATTAAAAAGACTCTTCAAATAAAATATTTGTCCAGGGAATTTAAAAATTTAAATCTGCCCTTAGGTGATAAACTGGCTATTGGAGAAGTCATGGGAAATAGTCCCCAGATTCGGCATATCTTTGAACAGGTAATGATTGTCGCACCTACTAATATGACCGTAATTCTTTGGGGAGAGAGCGGCACGGGCAAGGAATTGATCTCCCAGATGATTCACCACCACAGTCCCAGACGAGATAAACCATTTATTCCAATTGATTGCGGAACTTTCCCTGAATCTCTCATAGAAAGTGAACTCTTTGGCCACGAGAAAGGCGCTTTCACCGGCGCAGAAACATCCAAAGAAGGCCGGTTTGAATTAGCCGAAGGTGGAACTATTTTTTTGGATGAGATTAATAGTTTGACCGAGTCAACTCAAAGAAGGTTTCTAAGGGTGTTAGAAGAAA
>CAKKQI010000057.1 GCA_919901895.1 Candidatus Brocadiaceae bacterium
AGAGATGCGTCTATCCTATAACTACTTCGCGGATGTTATCCGCGGGGATGTTCATACTAACGGACGAACGATATTTGGCCGGTACTATAATAATGCATGGAATCCCATGGGAGCAAGCATTATCGGTAATGTTACTGCGGTTCGCGGCGTGGGGTCAGAGAGTATTTACCTGGACGAATACGACAATACAATAAATACGTTTCTTGAAGGTAATTTAGGACTGGGGTCGGTTTCCGGTACCGTAAACGGCTACGCGGCCTCGATTGCTTTTCCAACCCAAGCCCAGATTACCACTGACTTACAGACTTCAGCAGACGATTATCCGGATTATTTTATCCACGGGAGTAATCCGTTATACCAACCTTACCGCGATACTAACAGCCTTAATATGCCTTATGAAGTCCATATGACCCTTCTGGGAAATCAGGTTCAATTAGATTTTAGAGGCCCGGCCTCGAGCATAACCGCTCCGGGGCCATTGTTATACACCAGAACTTTACCGTTGCCTGACCATAAACTTATCTATGTTGAGGGACGGGTAACAATTAAAGGCGATATTAATGGCCGGTTAACGGTGGCTACTTCCGGGGCCAATATATATGGTAATATAGTTATTGGTGGTAATATTCGTTACGTGGATAACGAAGGCGATAGGGCCTATCTTTTAAAGAAAAACGGGGTGGTGGTTGACCCGGACTCAACCGGCGCCGAATCCTGGACTGCGGCTAATGGATACACTTACGAATCAAATCCTGATTATAATCCAACGGTTCCTTCCAATCTGACCTTGCAAGCACGCGATGCAGTCGTGCCAAGTACTTTATCATATAATCTGGAAGTCCACAGTACGGCTCTTCTTTTCGGCAACTGGTACAGCGGAGCGGTTGCTAATGGCAATAAAGGCAACTTCCGGATGGTCGGGTCAATCGTTCCCAACGGCGGCTATGGGGGCAACAAGCACCATTATCTCCTTTCTACCGAAATCATTCACGACCCGGCTCTCCTGACCAACGCGCCGGAATGGTATCCCGTTGACGTTAATAACAGCGCTATTATTACCACGCCTACCTTCACCGCCTGGCGGAAATTTTAGATATCTGGATGGATTTACTAAACTCTTGCGAAACGGGGATGGGTCTGCCAGTTTTAGAGACTCTAACAAAACCCCAATTCCGTCATTGCGAGGAGCGCCCGCCTCGCCGAGCGAGAGCGAGGCTGGGTAGCGACGAAGCAATCCCATAAATTTGAGATTGCCACGCCCCGATAAATCGGGGCTCGCAATGACAGGGTGCAGACAATTACCGGTTTTGTTAGAGTCTCTTAAACGAAGTTTGCTCAATCAGGGGGTATGGGGGGGGGTAGGGGGTAAAGGGCTTATAATTATCAAATCCTTGCCCTGATTTTATGGGGGCAGGACTGAATGGCGCTTCCTTAAGAACCAGAAAATAAGGTAGATAAAATACTTAACTCGTTATTTTACAAAGGGTTAGAGGTGGGCGATGGAGTTTTTCTATTGTTTATTATTGTTGCTATCAAAAACATAGAGATTTTTTCTCTAACCACTTAAATAACAACTTGTTAGGTATATTGCAAGCATTATTAAGGAAGCGCCATTCTATGGTGTCCCCCGAATTTCCAATGAAGATTTCTAACGGGGTTCCGGATAAAACTCGTATTCCCAGTTGATCTGGGATTCCGGGACTTCCTGAGCCTTACCGAATTTTTCCTTTACAATATACC
>CAKKQI010000058.1 GCA_919901895.1 Candidatus Brocadiaceae bacterium
CTGGAAGTGCTGAGAACCGAAAAAGAATTTCTCCTCTCCATTAAGTTAGGCGCGACCACGGAAATCCCTAAGGAATTAACCCGTCAGAAACCGTCGGTTGAAGACTGGAAATCGCTGTTGGTTTTTCTGGATGACAATTTAAAAAAAAATCTTGAATCGACCCGCGCCAGAGAGATAGAACGACGCGAACTGGACGATAAAATCCAGGCCAAGCAGCGGGAATACAACCTGGCCGCCCAGGGGGATCGGCCTAAAGAACGAAAAATCGTTACGGTTTCGATAGACGTCAGCCAGCCGGTTGATGCTAACCTGAACATCAGTTATGTCATTTACGGGGCGCATTGGCAACCGCAGTATGATGCCCGGGTTTTAACCGGCGAGAAAAAAGTGGAATTAATTTATTACGGCATCGTTGGCCAGAATACGGGTGAAGACTGGACTAATATAACGTTATCGCTATCCACGGCCCAGCCGGCCGTCGGCGCCCGGATGCCCGAACTCCCACCGGCTTATGCGGTCATCGGAATACCACCGCCAGTTTTTATTCATAGTGAGGGTGAGAAGATCGTTGCCAAAAGAGGAAGAAAAGACAAGAGGGAGATGTTAAAATCTGAACCTAAGGGAGGCTTTTATGATGAAGAGGAGGCCGCGGCCGAAGAGCCGTTAGTAGCGCAAGTGAGTCAGGCCAATATCCAGCACCAGTTAACTTCGGCGGTTTATAAAGTGGAAAAGAAAGAAACCATTCCATCTGACGGCGCGCCGCACAAGACCACCATTGCCCAGCGGTTTTTTGAGATGGCGCCGGAATACGTAACCACCCCTAAATTAGCCCCTTATGTCTATCTTAAAACCGATGTGGTTAATAAATCGGAACTGACCCTGTTAGGCGGCGATATCAATGTTTTCCTGGGAATGGATTTTACCGGCAACGCCTGGACCAAAACCATTGCCCAGAACGAAAAATTTGAATTGTTCCTGGGAACGGATGAGAACGTTAAGGTGGAACGTAAATTAGAAGAGAAAAAAGAAGAGGCCCCGGGTTTTCTGGGAAGCAAGCAGACGGTTTATTATAGTATTAAATTCAAACTGCAGAATTTCCAAAAGGAAAAGATTA
>CAKKQI010000059.1 GCA_919901895.1 Candidatus Brocadiaceae bacterium
AATATTTTTTTAATAAGAGGCGACCCCCCCTAGGCGGGGTCGCAGCTATAATATGATGCTGTAGCGGCGGTCCCCCATACGCCTTAGGCGGAACGGATTGTCCCCGCTTATACGAGGAGGCAGAATATGGATAAGCCATACTGGTCAAAGCGCGACCTTTCTATCAAAGACCATTCCCTTTTTAGCGATGAGTTCTTTTCAGCCGAACCGCCCGGCATTATTTACGAAAAAAAACCGGTGCTGGATATTCATTCCCCGCCAATAGCGGGACAGGCAGGGGAATCGGTCAAAGGGCTTTATTCGGCCTGGATAATTTTGAATAACCCAGCCCAATATAATTCCTATACAACTGGAATGGTTAAAGGTGTGATTGCCGGCTTTCAGCGGGCTTCCAGTGATAATAGCGTCGTGGCCGTGGTTTTTACCGCCGCGGGCGACAAGGCCTTCTGCGCCGGCGGCAATACCAAGGAATACGCCGAATATTATTCAATGAACCCGACCGAATACGGGAATTACATGGATTTGTTTAATGCGATGGTTGATGGCATTTTGAATTGCAAAAAACCGGTGCTTTGTCGGGTGAACGGGATGCGGGTAGCGGGTGGGCAGGAAATCGGAACGGCCTGCGATATTTCTGTTTCATCAGACCTGGCCGTTTTTGGCCAGGCCGGTCCCAGGCATGGTTCAGCGCCGGATGGCGGAGCGACCGACTTCTTGCCTCTTTTCCTGGGGTTGGAAGATGCGATGTGGAGTTGCGTCGCCTGCGAGTTCTGGAGCGCCTATAAAGTTAAAACGCTCGGTCTGATCAGCCGGGTAGTTCCGGTTGTCAAACACGATGGTAAATTCATCAGAAATCCTCTGGTGGTAACCGATAAGTTTATTGAAAACGGCGAGATTGTTTATGGGGAATTCAAGAAAGGCAAAGAAGCGGAAGAGGCCAAAGCATTTCTTAAAACCGCCCAAACAGATTTTGAATTATTAGATAAAGTTGTTAATGAAATTATCTGGACTTTTACCAATTTAATGCCGGGGTGTTTGATGAAAACTATTGATAGCGTCCGGCTCAAGAAAAAAATTTTCTGGGACCAGCAAAAACTGCCGAACCGGCATTGGCTGGCGGCGAATATGGCCACCGAGGCGTTTATCGGTTTTAACGCCTTTAACAGTCGGAAGATTACCGGTAAAGACACGATTGATTTTATTAAATACCGGCAACTGATTGCGGAGGGTCATCCGTTTGATGAAGATTTGATTAAACAGGTAATGCCTCAAGCGATGGAGTAAAATATATAAAATGAGCGTGTCCAAAAAGATTCAATGGAGGGTATGAGCAGGTTTGCCTGCGCAGACTTCTTTGTAGGCACGGTTTTTGAACCGTGCTTCTTGTCAGAGCACGAATAAATTCGTGCCTACAACCCATAAAATTTTGGGACAAAATTTTATTATGGAACTAAAAGACAAATCGGCGATTGTGACCGGAGGGAGTTTAGGGATTGGCGCCGCGATCGCGCTGGACTTAGCCCAAAATGGCGCCAATGTGGCGATTAACTACCGCAAGCACATTGATGAAGCCAACCAGATTGTTGAGCAAATTAAAAAATTAGGCCGGAAGGGGCTGGCGATTAAAGCCGACGTATCCAGCGCGGCTGACGCCAACAATATGATTCAGGCCGTGCTTAAAGAATTCGGGCGGCTGGATATTTTAGTTAATAACGCCGGTATCAACCAGGACTCGGTTGTCTGGAAAATGACCGAAGAGCAATGGGATAACGTGATCAATATTAACCTAAAAGGTTTTTTTAATTATATCCGCGCCGCGGCGCCGATTTTTAAAGAACAGCAATCGGGCAAAATCGTTAATATTACTTCCATTAATGGCCTGCGCGGTAAGTTTGGCCAGTCAAACTATGCCGCTTCCAAAGCCGGGATTATCGGATTGACGAAATCGGTGGCTCGGGAGATGGGTAAATATAATGTCAACGTTAATGCGGTGGCGCCCGGTTTGATTGAAACCGATATGGTCAAAAGCGCGCCGGAAGAGGTGCGCCAGAAAGCACTGGCGGAAATTGTTATTGGACGCATCGGGCAACCGGAAGAAGTGGCTTCCGTGGTTACTTTTCTCTGCACGGAAAAAGCCCGGCATATTACCGGCGAAGTCATTAAAGTGGACGGCGGACAGTATATATAAAATTTTACTGTGGCAAAATTTTATACCTTTTGAAATTTGAAATCTATTCTGCCTGTGCGGACACGCAGATAGGGATACGCATTTTTATAGGCGCGAATTTATTCGTGCGGTTTTATTGTAGACAAGATGCACGGTTCTAAACAGTGCCTACAACTAAATAATTATCTGAAATCTTATGGTTGATTATCAACACATTAAATACGACTTTACTGACGGGATTGCGAAAATCATCCTGAACCGTCCGCCTTTAAACGTGCTCAATATTGAAATGATGAAAGAGATTAATAAGGTTTTGGAATTACTCCTTGACGAAAATTCTTTAAAATTAGTGGTATTTTCAGCCGAAGGCAAGGCGTTTTCAGCCGGCGTGGATGTCAGCGAACATTTGGGCGAACAAGTCAATGAAATGGTCAAGGTTTTTCATGGCATCTTTAGACTGTTAATCAAATTAAATAAGCCAACGCTGGCCGTGGTGGACGGGGCCTGCTTGGGTGGCGGTTGCGAATTAGCCGCTTTCTGCGATCTGGTTATCGCTTCTGAAAATTCCCGGTTCGGCCAGCCGGAAATTCAGGTGGGCGTGTTTCCTCCGATCGCCTGTCTTATCTTGCCGAAAATAATATCAAATAAAAAAGCGATGGAATTACTTTTAACCGGTAGCGCCATTAAAGCAGATGAGGCGGAAAAGGTTGGGTTGATTAACAAATGCATTCCGTCTGATAAACTTCAAGAAGAATCTGATAAACTGATTCAGAAATTTAAAGACTTAAGCGCGTCGGTATTGAGTTATACCAGAAAAGCGGCCTTAAACAGATTTAATAAAGAATTTCTTGATTATCTTGATGAGGTAGAGGATTTTTATTTGAATCAATTGATGAAAACCGAAGATGCTCAAGAGGGCTTAAAAGCATTTCTGGAAAAGCGTAAACCGGAGTGGCATAATAAATAAAAATAAAATTTTGTCTGCAAAATTTTATGGAGGCAACGCCGATGATGGAAATATTTCAGGAATGGTACGACCACCGGCACGAATACGCCAAACACTGGAAAAAGAAAAATAAAAACGGCAAGGTGATGGGTTACTTTTGCACTTACGTGCCGGAAGAAATTCTTTACGCGGCTGATATCCTGCCGGTGCGGATTCTGGGCAGCCACGAGCCGCAGGATGTAACCGAGCCGCATATTTTCGGAATGTATTGTCCTTTCTGTCGTGATTGCCTGGCCCAAGGGTTGAAAGGCCGTTATGATTATCTGGACGGCATTATGATTTCCCAGTCCTGCCTGCATATCCGCCAGGCATTTACTTCCTGGCAGATTCATATTCCAATTTCTTACAGTTATTACCTGCCGATGCCTCATAATTTACAAAGTAAACATGCTCGTCCATATTTAAGAAATGAGTTAGCAGTTTTTAAGAAATCAATTGAAGACTGGACCGGGCAGAAAATCACCGAGCAAAAATTAGATGAAGGGATTGAGGTGATGAATAAAAACCGCCGGGTATTAAAACAGATGTACGAAACCAGAAAAGCCGAACAGCCGCCGATGACCGGTTTGGAAGCGATGTATCTGGCCGTTTCAGACCAGATGATTGATAAGAATGAACATACTCAGGTAATGGAGACGATTTTGAAAAAGTTACCTGGGCGAAAACTGGAACGGAGCACCGGTACGCGACTGATGATTATCGGCAGCGAAGATGACGACACGGCCTTTATCAAAATGGTGGAATCGGTCGGCGCTACTTTTGTGGTTGATGACCATTGTACCGGCACCAGGTATTTCTGGAATGAAGTCAAACCGGCCCAAGACCGCCTGCAAGCGATTGCCGATCGCTATATTGACCGGCCGGCCTGTCCGACTAAAGACTGGATGAACCGGACCCGCATTAATCATATCTTTCGTTTGGCTAAAGATTATAATGTCCAGGGAGCGATTATTATCCAGCAAAAATTCTGCGACCCGCACGAACTTGATATCCCGGCTATCCAGCAAATGTTTAAAGAAAATAATATTCCAACCCTGTTTCTGGAATTTGACGTAACCGTACCAATCGGGCAGTTTAAGACCAGAGTGGAAGCGTTTCTGGAAATCATGCAAGAGGAAGATCTGTTTTAGAAGTGACAAGAGGTTACCTGAGGTTACGGAAGGCGCGATGCTGCACGCAGTGCAAAACAAAATATTCGCGAAGGTTATAAAAAAGGAACGGTTGGTGAGTTTGTTAATGATATTAATATTAGTAGAGGTTCATTTGTAACTTATAACGATGGAGGCCCTATGGGTAATAAATATCCAACCGAATCTTTAAAATGCTGGAATAAGGCCAAAGAAATTAGGGAAAACTATTACAAAGATTTTGCCACGGCTAAGGAACGCGGTGGGTTACGCTGGGCCGGCGGGGCCTGGTCGTTCGGGGCGATCCCGGCCGGTTTGGGTGACGATGTTTATCCTTTAACCGGTGAACCGTATGGGGCATCCGTGTCCTGGAACAAAGAGTTTGCCCTGGAATGCCAGGAAGCCGCGGAGAAAAAAGGTTACGCCCGCGACCTCTGTTCTTATATGCGGAATTACTGGGGGTCAATCATTCTTAATAAATATGCTTTCCCGATTACTAACGCATCGGGACAGGTCGTCGACACGTTCCCGAAACCGGATTTTATCTGGCAGGACCATATCTGCTGCAGCCATGCTAAGTGGTATCAGGTGGCCAGCGAATTAGAAGGTGGGCTTCCGGCTTATTGCATTGATGTCGCCGTCGGCCCGGAAAATGAAATCAATCAGCCTAAAGTTGATTATGTGGTCGGGCAGATGCAGGAGG
This sequence comes from Candidatus Brocadiaceae bacterium, assembly GCA_919901895.1. Lineage (GTDB taxonomy): Bacteria > Planctomycetota > MHYJ01 > JACQXL01 > CAKKQI01 > CAKKQI01. Next base: position 5,004 of record CAKKQI010000059.1, read on the forward strand.
GAATTGAATGGTTGGAAAAAGTAACCGGCCGGGAATATGATGATGAAAAACTGATTCAGGCGGTTTATAACGAGTGTGAATCCACCGCCCGCTGGGCGGAAATCTGCCTCTATAATAAAAATATACCAGCGCCCCTGGAAGAAAAAACGATGTATTCGCTTTATGTCCTGGGCACATTGATGAAACACAGTAAAGTAGTGGCTGATTTTTATAACGAATTATGCGATGAGGTAAAAGACCGGGTTAAACGCGGAATTGCCGCGGTTCCGAACGAACGCTGCCGGGTAATGAGCGATACTCAACCGCCCTGGGCATTTTTGAAGATTTTTAGATACCTGGAAAAATTCGGGTGCGTTTCGATCGGGTCGCTTTATACTTTTGGACTGATTGGAATGTGGGAGGTTAAACCAGATGGTACCTGGGGTCCGAAAACCACGCCGCAGGCGAAGGGCATTAAAATAAAAAATCGTGAGCAGGCGTTAAGAATCTTGGTCGAATGGAACCTGGCTAAACCCGAATGGCAGCATTTTTATTCGCCGCAGTTAAAAAGCGATATGATGCTCAGGATTGCCAAAGAGTGGAAACTTAACGGTGTAATGTTGCATTATAACCGCGGTTGCGAGGGGTTGAGTCTAGGGATTGCCGAGAACAGATTAGCTTTACAGAAGGCCGGTTATCCGGTAATGACTTTTGAAGGTAATATGGGTGATGAACGCGAGTTTGACGAAACCCGCACCATGGCCCGGATTGACGCCTTTATGGAGACATTAGAACTTAAGAAGTTGGAAGAATAATAAAAGAGTTAAATATGACTCAAAATAAAATATCATATTTCCCAGACTTGAAAAAT
>CAKKQI010000060.1 GCA_919901895.1 Candidatus Brocadiaceae bacterium
GCACAGGCAGTCCGGGCGAGCAAATCGGCTTAAAACAATGGGATGTCGTATTGGCATTAAATAGACAAGAAGTTAAAACCCTCTGGGAGTTCCGGCGGCTCTTGAAAGAAGGACTCCAGCATCATAAACTGGAAATCGTTATTATCAGGCAGGGGACTAAACAGTTATTGAACTATAATAAATGAGATTTCGGAAGCGAAACTCTCTGAACCATCTCCTGATATTATGGGCATAAAGTTAACCAGGCAATTTATTCTTATATCATTTTTTATCTTGTTTTTCTTGATTTCAGGAATTACTGTATCGCCTCAGGTTAAGGAACTTAATAACGATGACAATCCGGAGGTGGCTGAACTTCGTAAAAAAGCAGATAATTTAATTATTTCCAGAAAATTTAAAGACGCCATTCCTGCTTATGAAGCGCTTTTAGAAAAAAGCCCGGATGATTACCGGGCTTTTTATAATATGGCCTGCGCCTATTCTTTGCAGGGGAAAAAAGAACCAGCGGTAGAATATTTGCAAAAAGCCATTGAAGCCGGTTTCCTGGACTTTAAACAGATAGAATCGGACCGCGATTTCTCAACTCTTAAAAGCTATGAAGGTTATCAAAAACTGCTTAAGCAGAAAAATAAACTCGTAAAAAAGGCCGGCGAAAAAAAAGTTGAACGCTTTAAGAAACAATACGGCGTAAATTATGTCGGTGCTATTGATGAACCAAGGATGTTTGTCTTCGTCAGCTGCACCGATTTAAAAACATTGGAAGAAATAAAAAAATCACTGGGCGAATTTTCCGATGCTTTAAGAAATTTTCTTTTCAAGGGAAAAAACACTGCCGTTAATTATCTAAATATAATAATTGCCGGGGACGAAGAATATCAAAAGATGAACGTTCCTGAAGGTCAACCGGATGGCTTTTATCAAACTGACAGCCGGACTTTAATAACCAAGGATACCGGCGCCATCTTAAAACATGAATTAATTCATGCGATTCATCACTTTGACCGGGAGTCACATCAACAAAAAAACGACCATGCCACCTGGGTAAAAGAAGGACTGGCGGTTTGTTTACAGGAAGCAACTATAATGACCGGCGGCCGGTTATCGACCGAATATACCAAGCAACTTCAACTGGCTAAGATATTGATTCAAGATAGTCAAAGATACATTCCCTGGCGAAAACTGATGCAGATGGACGGCCAGTCATTTTATCAAAAATCAATTAATTCTACTTTTCCGTTTCCTGATTCATATCCTGAAGCCGGGACGATTTTTTACTGGCTTGATAAAACAGGGAAATTACAATCATTTTATCAATTATATTTAGAAACATCGGCCAATGATTTATCAGGCATCAGGGCGCTAGAAAAACTGTTTAATGGGAAAAAGTTGGAAGAAATAGAAGAGATGTGGGAGCAATGGATGAGCAAAGGTGAACCGGAAAAAGAAAACAACAAATAACGCAACAAACAGGGATATTTTTTTTATTACTACGTCAACGTCCGATAATGTATATTATGTTGCCTTGGGTAAGGTGAGGCAACGGTCCGATTCATTTAGGACGTTAAGATGCCAAAAACCGCCAGTAAACTGCCGGAAAACTACCAGCAAACTCCCGACGAACAGCCAGGGTCAATCTGGTCCGTGATGTCTTCCTTGGGAAATGACGTTGATTCTAATATCCAAATTGATATTGAGCGGCTCGCTCCGGCTTTATTCCAAAACATACCCATCCGCGGATTGGTTGACCAACTGGCCGGTCTGGTTACTCATGGAAGAATTCAAATAACGTTACGGTTGACGGTCGCTACTTCATAGTGAGCGCATCTGAATTACGAGTCCGCCTGTTTTGGATCCCGGATGAAGCCGACGGATTAGGGATATCTGGATAATGACAATGGCTCCGCCGGGACCCCAGCCCCCTGCTGATAAGTCAAACTCGCCACAAGGTATTTTAGAGATAAATCTTCAATAGTTTAGAAATCCGAGATGTGTCCCGCTCCCTCATGTCCGTGTATTATTAATCCTACTAAAGCGGAGGAATAATTCGGATGATCCTAACACTCCTCGAAAATCCTGCGGAAGTGGAATCCATAGATGGCAAAAGTTATCGCCATCGGGAAAAGACGCGGACGTCTGAAGGCGGTCCAGAAAAAGAGTTTCCAATATTGAACCCGTTCCCGACCGATGATGCCCAGCCGGACAATAGATTTGAGGAATGCCCCGAAATGGCAGAACTGGAATTGGAACTTCCTTTTTTGCCGCGGCTTGTAATCTTTCAGGAATCCCTTAACCCGGGCATAATAATTCTTGGGGGTATAAAGCGTGTTAACAACCTTTTTGTAGCCGGTGATAAGCGTTTCGTAATGCATCCGGGGGATAAAGTTGATTGAAGAATCCGTGTTATCACCCGAGGTATGATTCAACAGCCGGTTTTCCTTTTCAAGACGCCGGTATAGTTTTGTGCCGCGCAGGGCGTTTAATAAACCAACCATCGCCGTAACAATCCCGCTTTTCTGGATGAACTCAATCTGCCGTTCAAAGATTGAGTGCGGATCGCTGTCAAACCCGACAATGAATCCGCCCTCGACCTGCAACCCGAACCCCTGGATTTTCTTAACGCAAGCTACTAAATCACGGTTCTTATTCTGGAACTTGCTGCATTCTTCCAAACCGGCTTCATTCGGGGTTTCAATCCCGACAAAGACCGTATCAAATCCGGCCTGGACCATCAAGCGCATTAGTTCCTCGTCATCAGCCAGATTGATCGATGACTGGGTGGTAAACGAGAACGGGTGTTTCCTTTGGTCCATCCATCGGGCAATCGCGGGTAAAACCTTATTTTTTAACTTGCTTTTATTGCCGATGAAATTATCATCAACAAAGAATACATTGCCGCGCCAGCCTTGTACATAGAGACTGGCCAACTCAGCTAAGACCTGTTCGGTATCCTTGAGGCGCGGTTTGTGCCCGTAGAGCAGGGTAATATCGCAAAACTCGCAATTAAAGGGGCAACCCCGGGAATACTGAATGTTCATTGTAGCGTATTTTTTGATATTGATAAGTTCCCAGGCCGGGAGAGGCGTCTTTTTTATATCCGCCCATTGGTCCGATGTATAAATATGTTTAGCGCACCCGTTCTTCAAATCTTCTATGAATAACGGGAGTGTTATCTCGGCTTCATTGAGCACGAGGTGATCTGCTTCGGCAAACTCGTCGCGGTGGCTGGTAAAAAGAGGCCCGCCGACTACGGTTTTAACGCCCATTGTTTTACATCGGTTGATGATTTCTTTTGCGGATTCTTTCTGGATCGCCATCGCGCTGATAAAAACAAAATCAGCCCACTTGAGGTCTTTATCTTTCAGGGACACCACATTCATATCAATAAGTTTTTTGTCCCACTCTTTGGGAAGCAGTGCGGCGACGGTCAATAATCCCAGCGGCGGGTTAGCGGCTTTTTTGGAGATGAATTTCAAGGCGTATTTGAAACTCCAGAAAGTCTTCGGAACATTCGGGTAAACGAGAAGTATTTTCATAACTATATTTAGCAAAGTATACCTTAAATCTATTTGTGGTCAAGGAAAATCTAACCGCCGATTACCCGCCTCTTCGGCGGGTCGCCGATGAGGCGACACTGATTCAAGAACGGATTACACAGATTAAATCCGAGCAGGTTAATCCATTTAATTAGTTTGCATATAATTTCCTATTCGCCAAAGGACGCTCGCCAAAGGACGAGTCAGTCCTGTGGCTGAAATCAGTCCTATGGCTGATGCGATTAAGAAAAATCCTTTCCCCGCTAAGACGCTTCAACGACCCCGCCGGGACGGGGTTCGTTGTCTACCCGACATGGGTTTGAATGGTAGACAACGAAGTTTATCCTCGTTGACCTGGCCTTAATATACGTCTATCCCCGATGTTTATCGGGACAAGCGGCAAGGCATTCATTCTTATCATTCTCTGACGGGAATCCCCCGGACGACGAAATAATCCCATAAATTGAAATTGCCACGTGGCGCCCGAGGCGCCACTCGCAATAACATTGCAGTAGAATTGACCGGTTTTGTTAGAATTTCTTAATATCTTTCCCATTCATCTATCTCTTTTTCATCAAACCCGAAGTGATGCGCAATTTCGTGCCAGACCGTCTGCCGGATTTCCTTACGAACTGCCTCATCGCCGGTGCATACTTTTTCAATGGACTCCTGGAAAATATAAATCTCGTCCGGCAAGCGCCAGGTGTCGTCCTTGCTCCGTTTACTTACCGGAACCCCGTGGTAAAATCCTAAAATATGCACAGTAGATGGAATA